>NZ_JASLCN010000398.1 GCF_030151805.1 Fluviicola sp. | reverse complement strand
ACAAAAAGAAAAGCCTTGACGATTGTTCGTTGAGGCTTTTCTTTTTGTACTTCATTCTCGTTCTGTTCCTCATTCTACCTGAACTTCCTTCGGCTTTCATGTCTTGTTAGACACGGCCTCAGTCTTCGCAAGCAGTACTTGCTCTTCTTTTTGCAGAGCGAGAGCGGAGTATCAGGAAGGGAATCCGTGTTCGAAGCCGAGATCCAATCTCCTCCCTGCGAGGGAGGATAAAGGAGGGTGGCGAACTTCAATCTCCGTAAACTTTTGATTTTAGTGTGTTTTCCTATCGAATCAAAGCGGCTTGAATCTAACTGGGGTTTCAGACATAATTTCTATTCGCTAAAACGTTCCAAATCCTCCACCAAATAGCTCAAAACATCCTAATCTTTCAGTCTTCTTCTTTAACTAAGAGGAAAATCAATATATTCGTCCATAAAGAAGCTGGTGGCAACCAGAATTAATCAGTAACAAACCGTAGTTGTCAAAGTCAGATATCCGACAATAAACGATCATTCAGCTTGTATAGCAATTAATGCACTCCTGTGAAAAAGAAAAGCTCCATTCCTGTCAATAGTTTCAATGATAAGTATCGTGAAGGATTAATCATGATGCAGGCAACCTTGAATGGTTTACCTGTTTCAGAGGGAACAGAGCAGTCTCATAGGGACGACGGGCATTTGTTTATTTTACAGGAAAAAGGAACTACACATATTGAAATAGACTTTCAAAAACAGGAGATTAATGCGCCTTCTGTAATCTATATCCATCCGAATCAGGTGCATCGTTTGATCAATTTTGAGAATGCCACAATTAGTAGCTGGATAATTACCAGTGAAAATATGCAGCCGGAATTTCTGAAACTATTAGAAGACCTCGCCCCGGTAAAAGTTCTGCCTTTAAAAGAAGAGGTACTTGCAATTATTTCAGAGGCAGCTTCTCTCAGCGTGAAACTCTCGGAGAAAAAAGACGAAAAGCTCTATTATTCGATCCTTAAAGAAAGTTGTAACACCCTGGTGGCTTTAGTGATATCGCAATATTTATCATTATCTCAATCGACCGACCAACTGTCTCGTTTTACAGTGATTACTAAAGCATTCAAGTCATCTCTGGAACAACATTATACGGAGATTAAAAGTCCGGCTGAATATGCAAAAAAATTAAACATATCAACTCCTTATCTAAACGAATGTGTCAAAACCACTACCGGCCATCCGGTTTCATATCATATACATCAGCGTGTTATACTGGAATCACAGCGCCTGCTTTATCATTCCGATAAATCGATAAAAGAAATTGCCGCTGAACTGGGGTATGATGACTATTCCTATTTTACACGGCTATTTGTCAAAGTTACAGGAATGACTCCAGTGGCATTTCGGAAGAAAAACCTCGATTAGTCCTATACTTACCTTGTATTGACCTTGTGAAGCCTTGGCATGGCTTGTACTTTTGAAGTATCAAAAATTAGAAAGATATGGAGACTTCAAAAGTAAATCAACCCGGATATGTATTACGTTTTAAAGCGAAACCCGGTATGGGAGATGAATTATTCAAGGTTTGCAATGACCTGCACTTCACTGGTGATCCGGATGGCCCTGTTAATTGGGTACTCTGTCGTTCAATTGAAGATCCTGATATGATGTGGGCATTTGAATTCTACCGTGATGATGCTTCCTTTGACCGTCATTATTCCAACCCGGAACTTGAAGAGGGACATCAACGGGTGAAAGATCTGCTTGCAGAGGGGATCGAAAAATGGGGCATGCGCGAACACGTTCGTATTTTCGCATCCAGCTAAATTGAATAAACAATTCGATATCACAGATAAAGTCTGGCAGAAATGCCGGACTTTTTTTTGTTCGTGAAGTTTACGACCTTGAACGTTTCAGCTCCAGGCATTCGCTAGTAGGCATTGATCGCTTCCATAGTTTCGGTTTGCCCAATTATTTTGTACTTCTCCCGATAGCTAGCGGGACTCGTTCTGTTTCTCATTCTGTCTGGCTTTTCTTTTTGAGAGCGAAAGCGGAGAATGAAAAAGAGGAAGGGAATCCATGTTCGAAGCTTGAATTTCAGTTCCCCTTTTTGGAGAGCCTGTTCCGACAAGAATTCGTCGGGAAGGATCGAGGGGGAGGACAACTCCAATCTCCCGTAAACCATTGATTTTATCCGGTTTTCAATTATTCAAAGTGCTTCGGGCCCTGTAGGCTTTTTTGTTTATACGTCCTGTTTTTAAGTGGTTTTATTGTGAAACCGACCCTGACAAAAAGTGAGGGCCGGTTCTGTAATTTATTTCCGATCAGTTAATTACTGATGGTGATAAACGGATCCCAAAGGTAATAGCCAATGACACTTCCATTTTGGGTATCTAATACTGCAAACGACATATTGTATTGTGTTGATCCCGCTCCATTCACTTGAAACAGCCATTGTGCACAAATAAACGTATTGGGGTTACCAGCATTTGGATAGTTTGTAGGAACGGTACTTGCAAATTTCGGTTGATTTCCCGAACCTCCTGATTGAAGGCAGTAGTTTGTCCAAACTGCAGTATTTGGACCTAAACTTCTTACATTATTATTGTTTAGGACCGTATTGTAAAGCACCGGATAATAATTTTGACCAGCAGCAGGAGCTGAAATAGTGAAGATGATTTCATCCCCGACATCAGCAGAAACAGTTAATTCTGATCCTCCCTGGTCGTTGACAAGAGCAGAGCCTTGTGTCATCATTTCCACGTAAACATCAGAAGCGCTGTAGCTGCCTAAGCTAATAGGAGCATCCCATGAACCACCGGTTTTACTTGCTGCGAGTGTAATTGCATCGACTGTAATTGCGATAAAAATTTGTGCCATAATGGGTAGTTTAAATTTCCCTACTCATCAGGCTTTTCGGGTTCCGCCTCCTGTTGAATTGACTGAACAGGAACAGTCCGTTTTTTTGAGTGGGTACTGCTCCACTGTTTTAAGGTTGCAACGCTTAGTGAACAAGACAAAGTAACAGGATCGGGGATGGAATTCGTTACACAGAAATGAGGGTTTTTAAAAACAGATACTTTTATCTGGTTTTAGGTTCAGAGGTG
>NZ_JASLCN010000390.1 GCF_030151805.1 Fluviicola sp. | reverse complement strand
CTTTACAGTTGTTCAGGCAGGAAGTCACCACAAAGTAGGTGATGTGATCAAAGAAACTCCGGATGAGTTGTTCCACCATTTCCGCACTGCGGTTATGAACGGACAGGTGAAGGACGGAAAAATCACGTTGCATGACGGTTCTGTTGCAACATGGAAAAAGAAAAATGATGAGCACATGGAGTTGATCATCAAAACAGACGGAACGGGTCATTACTTAAGTAAAGTGACTAAAATTCACGGGAAAGAAGCTGAAGTGAAATATTGGGAGTCTGTTAACTCAGGAAAGAAAGGTGCTATCATCTACGGTGCTGATTTGACAAACAACGAATACGGTCCTTCTCAATACGGACAATTCTTCTTCTTCATTACAGGTTTCCACGGATTCCACGTATTCTCAGGAGTAGTGATCAATATTTTAATTTTCTTAGGAGTTGCCCGTGGTACTTACCACAAGCGCGGACACTATGAAATGGTTGAGAAAACAGGATTGTACTGGCACTTTGTCGATTTAGTTTGGGTGTTTGTATTTACATTCTTCTACTTAGTTTAATTTTTTTAGAACGAATATATCATGGAAAGAGACGATATTATTGAATACTCATTAGATACGCATCATAGCGAAGAAGCTGGTAAGAAGATTCGTCGCAAGATTTGGTTGGTAACCGCGATCTTAACTGTTATCACTGCTTTTGAAGTAGCAGTTGGAGCCTTAGTTCATCAGGACAGCCCGTCATGGTGGATTGTAAAATTAGTTTTCATCGCTTTGACTTTATTGAAAGCAGGTTACATCGTATTGGTGTTTATGCACCTGGGTGATGAGAGAAAGATTTTGAAGTATTGCATTTTAGTTCCGTATTTTATTTTTATCATTTATTTGATTTTCATAGCCCTGACTGAAGCTAACGCAGTTCATACGGCTTGGGAAACATACGGAGGATAGTTCTCATTTAAACGATTTATAGCCAATGGCTAAGTCAAACTCTAAGGCCGGTTCGTTAAAATCAGTGTTCCCACTACTGCTTTTATTCGGACCGGCTCTTATTTTAATATTTATCTCCACTCGGGGTTGCGAACACAAGTTCAAGGAGCTGGATGATTACGGAGTAATTCCACAGTTTTCCTTTACAGATGCAAAAGGAAAGGTTTATACCAACAATTCTTTCAAGAATCAGATTGTGATTTACACAACGATTCAACCTTCTTGTCCCGATTCCTGCGGAGTTTCAATCTGGCATCTGGATCAGTTAGTTTACCAAAGACTTCGCGAGAACAAAAAACGATTGGGTCATGTCAAACTGGTTTCAGTATTGACGGATGGTTACGGAAATCCCGACAAGCGCATTCAAGATGTTGAGTACATGCTCAGAGACCGCGTTGAAGGCTTTGATCCGAAGATCTGGATTATTGTTTCCGGTGACGCCAAATCCATTTACAACATCAAACACAACGGACAAACGCTTTTGCAGGAAGATAAAAAATATTTCGGCGGAAATGGTTTCCAGGAACTGATGTTGCTGGCTGATAAAAGCAATCATTTGAGAATGGTTCTTCCGGGAAAAACCGAGAGCACGATTCGTACTATGCGCGATCATCTGGCGCTTCTGGAAAAAGAATACGATATTAAGGCGTACAAACTGAAGAAGAAATCCGCTGCGGCGGATTGATAAAGAATAAGCGTTAGCGCGGTTTCATAAAGAGAATTAATGACAAGAAACATGAAATGGATTTTACAAGTTTCGCTGATTCTAATCCTACTTACAAGCTGTAGAACCGATTCCCAAAAGAAACCGAAAGCTCTTCCCTATTTTGGAAACTATGACATTGTTTTTTCTGAAACCAACGGTGTACAGTCGGTAGATACGGTTTTTCCGAAAATCCCCGCATTTTCTTACCTGAACCAGGATTCGGTGATGATTACCTCCAAATCCATGAAAGGAAAGGTTTGGATCGCTAATTTCTTCTTCACAAGCTGCCCGAGCATTTGTCCGCCGATGATTTCTCAAATGAAACGTCTGAACATCCTCACACAGGATTTAGCTTCAGAAGTGCAATTCATGTCTTTCAGTATCGATCCGAAAACAGATCAGCCGCATGTATTGAAAACATACATCAAAAACAACGGAATCCGGACTAAAAACTGGTATTTTTTCACCGGAGATGAGGATAAAACCCATCGTTTGGGAGTGGTGAATTTCATGGTTCATGCCGACAAAGATCCGATGGCTGCGGGAGGTTTTGCACACAGTGACGGAATGGTTCTGGTTGACAGAGAAGGATATGTTCGTGGTGTTTACCGTGGAACTCAAACCCAGGAAGTAGACAAACTGAATAAAGATTTACGCAAATTATTAGAAATTGAATATGGAATCAAATCAAAGCACTAAGCCCGGAATTCGCAAGCTTATCATCGCATTGTCGATCGTTATTCCTATTGTTGTTGCTGTTCTTTTCAAAGTGAAAATTGCAGATACGGATTTGTCGTTCCTCCCGCATATTTACGCCGGAATTAATGCTGTAACGGCTGTTTTGTTAGTGGTAGCTTTGGTTGCTATCAAACAGAAAAAAATCAAGGCACATGAAACGGTCATCAAAATCTGTATGGTTCTTTCCGTTTTGTTTCTGGTTTGTTATGTTGCTTATCACATGACTTCTGATCCTACACTTTACGGAGATGTTAACGGGAACGGGGAATTGGATTTATATGAAAAAATGACGCTTTCTACTGCAAGCAAATTCACGTATTATTTCATTCTGATCACACATATTATCTTAAGTGTTGCTGTGATTCCGATGGTTCTTTTCTCGTATTTGTATGCCTGGGAAGGAAAGTTCGACAAGCACCGCAAATGGACAAAAATTACCTGGCCTTTGTGGTTTTATGTCGCTGCAAGCGGGGTGGTGGTTTATTTGATGATTTCTCCGTATTACGCTCATTAGTATACCACATAGGAACATAGACCACATAGTTTTAGGGGAATTACATGCTATGTTTTCTATGTGAATTATTGTGATTGAAAAACAAACCGCATAGCTTGTTTTATTGTTTTCAATTAAACAAATTTCCTATTTGGTCTATGTGTCTATTGTGGTTTATTTGATGATTCCCATACTATAATTCATTAAAACTGTTAGCTTAGCAAATTGATCCTGAATCCATTTGTTATGAAACAAGCACTCCTTATTGCCAGCATTACTGCTCTTTCGTTATTCTCTTGTGGGGAAAGGAAAGTTCATTCGCGCGAAAAGCCAATGATCGACCATTCCGTTAAGCACTGGGATCCTAATACCATCAAACCAGAGAAAAGTCCTTATCTGAATCGGTTGGAATTGGGAGATTACCTGAAAAAAGCTCCTAAAATTACTCCGACGACCTCTGCCGGAAATCCATTTGATACCCTGAATTACAACCAGGTTGTTGCCTACAAGTATTTTAACCAGGGAGAACGCAATCCACAGGTATACAATAAACGGTTGTATTCTCTCATAGATGTCATTGAAAACCAACACGCCATGAATCAGTCTGAAGCGGATCAATTTCTCCGGCTTCTTTCAGCACGGTCTACTTATGGCGGAATGCGAATGGCCTGTTTTGAACCCCGATTGGGAATTGTTTTCTACAGAGATGGCAGATATGTCAACCAAATAAGCATTTGCATGGAATGTAATTACCTAGAAGCTCCTTTTCAGATTCCAGCGCTTGAAAGACAACGAAAAATCAGTGAAAAATACTATACCGGTGATAATGACTACGGCTTTTCCAAAAAAGGAAGAAATGGTATCAACCAGCTTTTGAAGGAGTTTAAATTTGTCGAATAAAGATCCTGGTCAACGGAAATCTGAAGGGCAACTTCCTTTGCCGCCCATACGAATCATTAAACCGATTCCGAAAAAGGTATACCAATCGCGCGTAGCACGGTTTCCGCGCTGACCATACCGGTTTCCATCCAGGCTGCGGTTACTTAATGCTGCGGAAGTAGGTCCGTTTGCTGCCGCCAACAATACCGGATCAACGTAGCGGTATCCGCCAACATCATCCAGGTAATCCGTGAACATAAAGCGGATTCCGTATTCGAAATTCAAGCCGATATTCGGAGAAAGGGTGATCCGCGCTCCAACTGCCAACGGAATTCCTAACTGAACCCGGGAATACTTTCCGCGATCTGCCAGGTCGGTTCCCTGTCCTTCAGTTCCCAAAGGTTGCAGGTCGACCAAAGCTCCGTTGTAATCCGCTCTCGGGTTGATACGTGTCAATGATATTTCCGCCAATAAGTAAGCTGTTCCTTTGTATCTTCTGTTCCCGATCTCAAAAGGAAAATAAGTGACTTCTATTCCTGATCCGAGTTCAAATAAATCTGTTTGAAAGGATAAATTTCTATTCTTATAAAATGCATCCTTTTGGTCGCTGTCATACCCTTCAATCTTTCCGTAAGTGAAATTCAACCGGTAAGCCATTCGCGCATTGATATTGTAGCGATAAAGTAATTGCCCCGCAAGATTTGTGTGACGGAAGTGCCGCTGATTCAGGTCTCCGATGTAATAACTTCCGCCGGCCATAAAGCCAATTTCAGAACGCGACAACGCATTGTGACGATGCGCTTTCTGGCACCACGTCCATGAAGTAATCACACAAAGAAATAAGACCAGAATACTTTTCTGCATAGCATTATAACGGAATAGGAAGTAATTAATTGTGCGTTCCGGCTGTCATTGGGGTCAAAATCCCTTTTTTAATCAACAACTCAGCAATTTGAACTGCATTTGTTGCTGCTCCTTTTCGTAAGTTATCCGCCACAACCCACATGTTCAGTGTTTTCGGCTGTGTTTCATCTCTCCGGATTCGTCCTACAAACACATCGTCTTTTGCTTCAGCAAAACGCGGCATCGGGTAGGAATTTGTTGTCGGATCATCTTTCAAAGTAATTCCCGGAGTTTCATGCAATAGTTTGCGAACGTCTGCCAATTCGAATTCGTTTTCAAATTCCACATTTACCGCTTCCGAATGTCCGCCTACAACCGGAACACGCACAGCAGTTGCGGTTACTGAAATAGCAGGATCCAATATTTTCTTTGTCTCATTAGACAATTTCATTTCTTCCTTCGTGTACCCGTTATCCAGGAATGAATCGCAATGCGGAATGCAGTTTTTATCAATCGGGTAATTGTAGGCCATTTCTCCGGAAATTCCTGCACGTTCATTTTCCAATTGCTGAACTGCTTTCACTCCGGTTCCGGTAATGGATTGATACGTGGAAACAACAACTCTTTTCACTCCGTAAGCTTTATGTAACGGCATTAAAGCCATGACCAACTGAATGGTACTGCAATTTGGATTCGCAATAATCTTGTCTGCAGCAGTTAAAATATCTCCGTTGATTTCCGGAACGATCAGTTTTTTATCCGGATCCATTCTCCATGCAGAACTATTGTCAATCACAGTAGTACCAACCGCTTCAAATTTCGGAGCCCATTCCAGAGAAGTTTCTCCTCCGGCAGAAAAAATAGCTACGTCCGGTTTCATGTTAACAGCTGTTGCCAAATCCACAACCGGAAATTCCAATCCACCGAATTCGATCATTTTACCAACTGATTTCTCAGAAGCTACAGGGATTAATTCGGTAATGGGAAATGAACGTTCTTTCAATACTTCCAACATGACATTTCCAACCATTCCTGTTGCTCCGACAACTGCTACTCTCATAACTAAAAAACTTTTGACAAAAATAGTTTATTTCATCCTTCCGAAGTGAAAGTAATGGAAAATTGAAAATGTAAAATTTAGAAGAAATAGCATTCCTATACATAAGGAAATTCTCTTTTCAATTATCCATTCTCACTTGAATATCGTACCTTTGCACCTGAAAATTCATTTTCACCGATTTGAAGTGAGGAAAAGTTCATCACACGTGACAATCAGTTCGGACCATTTTTACAGAACATTTTCATGCAATTTGATGAATTAAACTTGCTTCCACATTTATTGGATGCACTAAAAGAATTAGAATACACTACCCCAACCCCAATCCAGGAGCAATCCATCCCAAGTTTATTAGAAGGCAAAGATTTATTCGGTTGTGCTCAAACGGGAACAGGTAAAACGGCTGCTTTTGCGTTACCTATTTTACAACATCTGGAACCGGAAGGCCTAGTGAAAGGAAAACGACCTATCCGTTGTTTGGTCCTTGCTCCAACAAGAGAATTGGCAAACCAGATCAACGATAGTTTCAAAGCTTACGGAAAGTTTTCCAAGTTGCGTTCCATGGTTATTTTCGGCGGAGTAAACCAAAACAAACAAGTGAACCAGTTGAATGCCGGAATTGACATTTTGGTTGCCACTCCCGGACGCCTACTGGATTTAATGAATCAGGGACACATTCACTTGTCCAAGATTACCCATTTTGTATTGGATGAAGCGGATCGTATGTTAGACATGGGATTCATTCACGACATTAAAAAGATTCTTCCGCGTTTACCGAAGAACAAGCAAAACATTTTCTTCTCAGCGACCATTTCTCCAACCATTATGGAGTTGGCAGGAACCATTCTATTCGACCCGGTAAATGTACGTGTTACGCCTGTTTCATCAACGGCGGAAATCGTGGAGCAATTTGTTTATTATGTTGAGAAGGCGGATAAACGCAATTTTCTGAAGCAATTGATCAAGACTGAAAATATTTCTCACGCGATTGTTTTTACACGTACGAAACACGGTGCAGACCGCGTTGCAAGAGAATTAACAAAATCCGGGCTCCGCGCAGAAGCCATTCACGGAGATAAATCTCAAAATGCGCGCGAACGGGCTTTAGCAGGATTCAAAAACAGAACTGTTAGTTTTTTGGTCGCTACGGATATTGCTTCCCGCGGAATTGACGTGGATCAATTGGAATACGTGATCAATTTTGAGATTCCGGAAGTTGCCGAAACGTATGTCCACCGGATTGGTAGAACGGGTCGTGCAGGTTCAAGCGGAATTGCGTATACCATGTGTTCAAGTGAAGAAAAAGCTTATTTGAAAGCTATTCAAAAGCTGATCAATCAGCAAATTCCTGAGCGAAAGCTGAAATAAATTTCGAAAAATGACACCATTGGATTAGTTGCATATCGTCATATGGCGATATGCAACTATCTTGATATTCAGAAATTTCTATTCAAAAACTATCCATTTTCCTTCTTCTAAAAGTCTGGCTTTTGTATATTTAGTCCGACTTAATAACTATGAAGGCACTTTTTACTGCACTTACACTACTATTCCCTCTTTTTGCCTGGAATCAGGTAACAGATGATTTTTCGGATGGGAACTTCACTGCAAATCCTGCCTGGACAGGAACGGATGCACAATACATCGTCAATAACAGTCAGCAGCTCCAGCTGAATAATACGGTAGCGGCAACTTCCTATCTGGCAACTCCGCATCAGCTGACTTCTTTAGACAATAAGCAATGGGAGATTTTCGTGAAACAACCTTTTGCTCCGAGCTCAAGTAATTTCGGTCGCGTTTACTTAACTGCAAGTTCTTCCGATCTGACAACCAATCCGGATGGGTTTTACCTGCAATTCGGAGAAGCGGGAGCAACAGATGCTGTCCGTCTATTCAAGATTATTTCCGGCGTTTCAACCCCCATTTGCGCCGCTCCGGATGGCCAGATTGCTGCTTCATTTTCTGTAAGAATAAAAGTAATCCGCAATAATGCCGGACTTTGGAAACTGTATGTCGACGCAACAGGAGGAACCAATTTCGGGACTCCTTACACCGGCACGGATGCGAGCTTGCTTTTGGGAACACATTTCGGCGTGTTTCAAACCTATACGGCTTCCAACTCCACCAAATTTTATTACGATGATGTCTATATCGGAGACGAAATAATCGACACGCAGGCCCCAAGTTTAACGAGTGCAACTCCAATCAGCAATTCGCAGGTAGATTTGCTATTCAGTGAACCGATCGGAGGAGTTTCCATGCTTCAGACAACAAATTACACTTTCAATCCGGCGGTTTCTCTTTCCGGCGCTGTTCCCGACGCATCGAACAATGCTTTATTGCATCTGACTTTGAGCAACAGTTTGACGAATGGGCAAAATTACCAGGTAACAGTTTCAGCAATTGAGGATGTTTTCGGAAATGCCGCTTCGAATCTGACAGCCAGCTTTACTTATCTCGTTGGAGAAACGGCTGTTAAGGGGGACCTGATTATTTCGGAAATCATGGTCGATCCTTCTCCTGTCATTGGTTTGCCCGAATTGGAATTCGTCGAAATTCACAACAAGAGCAACAAGTACATTAATCTTGCCGGCTGGAAACTAGGCGATCAGAGCGGTGACGGAACGATTATTTCCGGGTTCATCAATCCGGGCGAATACAAAATTCTTTGTGCGACGGCCAATGTTCCTGAGTTTCCGGGATCGTACGGAGTGAGCAGCTTTCCGAGTTATAATAATTCAAGTGATGATGTGGTTTTGAAAGACAACAGCGGAGCTCTCATCGACAAAATTTCCTACACGGATAATTGGTACCAGGATGCTGTTAAAAAAGCCGGAGGTTACACACTGGAACTCATCAATCCGAATGATCCTTGTTCCGACGCATCTAACTGGGTCGCTTCAAACAGCGCAAACGGAGGAACTCCGGGAATTCAGAATTCTGTGCACAATACTACTCCCGACACGCAAATTCCGCATTTGTCGGGTTTGATTGCTCTGAGTCCGAATTACCTGGAAGTGAATTTTTCGGA
Source organism: Fluviicola sp. (assembly GCF_030151805.1). Lineage (GTDB taxonomy): Bacteria > Bacteroidota > Bacteroidia > Flavobacteriales_D > Crocinitomicaceae > Fluviicola. The sequence continues at coordinate 14,209 of NZ_JASLCN010000390.1, read as the reverse complement.
AGGAATGGATTCTCTGAGTTTGGTCAATGCAACTTTGAACACCAACCCGGGTTTAACGGTTCAAACGATTTATGTTGCATCCGCATTTTCGAACCAGGCTTTGATTACTTTTAACGAGAACCTGGCTTTGAGTCAGCAGTATCAATTGTCTTACGGCCAGGTCAGCGATTGTTGGTTAAACTCAACTACTTTATCCGGAAATTTTGCACTTGCAGATATTCCTCAGCAAGGCGATCTGATAATCAATGAAATTCTGTTCGACCCGGTTACAGGCGGTTCAGATTTTGTAGAGCTTTACAATCGTTCTTCGAAAATCATTAATCTCAATGATCTGAGTATAACCAAATACAACGGAGATACCATTCAGCTAACTCAAAATTATTTGCTGAGTCCGAATACATACGTGGTTCTGACTCCGGACAGCAATTACCAGAAAAACACGTTTCCGGAAGCTGTTTCGGGAAGATTTTACAGTACTCCGCTTCCGGCTTTGAATAATGATTCATCAACCTTTATTCTGCTCTTCAATTCGATGTTGATTGATAAAGTCAGTTACAACGAAGACTGGCATTTATCTTTGATAGATAACACCGAAAACAAGACGCTGGAACGCATTCATCCGGATGGACCTTCTTCCAGTGCTTCAAACTGGCATACAGCTGCTGAAACAATCGGTTTTGGGACACCGGGAAGAATCAATTCGCAATACATGGCCGGAAATGTTTCATCCGGCTTTGGAACAAGCGAACCGATCTTTTCACCGGATAATGACGGTTTCCAGGATGTGCTGTTGTTTCAATACCGGTTCGATGAGGCTATGATTGCAACTTTGAAAATTTTCGATAGCCAGGGAAGAGAAGTGCATACGTTATTTTCCAGTGAATTACTTGGATCGGAGGGCAGTTTTACCTGGGATGGAGTAGCGGCAAACAATCAAAAAGCACCAATTGGGATTTATATTGCTGTTATTGAGGCATTTTCAGTCAATGGCGGAAAACCGGTTGCGAAGCGCGTGAGTTTTACATTGGCAGGGAAACTTGACTAGGTATATTGAAGATTTCCCGAAATCCCAAAAACCCCATTTCCCAATATTGGGACGAATCTGATTTTCAGTTCATTACAAAATAATTTAACATCTATAGATCATATGAATTAAATAACGCTGCAAAAAAACTACTTTTGTGCCGAAATTTAAATCACCATCTAAATGAAACGAACTATTCTGTTCTTAGCAATTCTATTTTTATCGGCTCAATTAAACACTTTTGGACAAACCAAAAAAACGGTTTTTGATGCAAAATTCGACCTGTCAGCAGAGGTAAAGGGAAAAGGATTCGGCTTTATGACTTTGGGTTCTGACGGAACTTACACCTATTCTCTCAGTGTCAAGGGAGTTAATTTTATGATGATTCCGATCGGATTCAAGTACATCATCAATAAATTCGACTCCAAAATGAATCGCGTTCTTTCCAAGAAAGTCCCAATGAAAACGGACATCTACAAATTAGGAATGTATCGCGCACCGCTCGATATGAAAATGATCGACAATCGCCTGATCCAAACGGTAAGTACGCTGGATAAAAAAGCAGAAACGCGAAGTATTTACCTGATCGAATACGACAAAGACAATTTGACACAGACAAACACGCTTGAGATTGGGTCGTTCCCTGAAAAAGGAAAGCAAAAGAACGATATGAACACTTTTTTCGATCCTAAAAACAACCAGGAATTTGCACTTGTTGTACAATCCTCTAAGAGTTCCGGAAGTTCGAAAGCGACGCTGTTTGTAATCAATAACGAACTGCAAACAGCATTGAAAACGGATTTTGATGTGGAAGGCGAATACGACAAAACAACTTTCGGAAATTACATCATTTCTGAAAATTCCATTGCTTTTACATGCAGAACAAGAGGTGGGAAAAATGAATCTGATAAACTTGATTTCTACCTTGTAGACCGGAAAAGCGAAAATCTTCAGCAGTTTGAAATTTCATTGAGCGATATCGGAAACAATATTTCTGATTTCGAGTGTGCAATGGACGCTTCAGGGAAACTTCATATTTCCGGATTTTACAGCTCGGGAGTTAAAAAGACCAATGACTCGGGTGGTGTTTTCACTCAAATTTACGACACGAAATCAGGTGAAAAACTAAGCGAGGATGTGCATCCCTTTACCTTCGATTTCATTACGGAAAACATGTCTGAAAAGCAGAAAAATAAAACGGAGAAGAAAATCAATAAAGGAAAGGATTACGATGTTTACGAATACCTGGTAAGAGAAGTTATTCCTAACAAAGACGGAAGTTCTATTCTGGTTGCCGAGCGTTTTCGTTACTATGAAACAACTTATACTGATTCCAAAGGAAACAGACATACTACACCACATTATGTTCACGCTGATTTGATCACTGTAAGAACCAATAAGGATGGTGAAATCGAGTGGGTTCAACGTTTCAAGAAATTCAATCACGCTACCAATGCAATGGCCGGACAAATGTTGTTTCACAATATAGAAGATCATTTCTATGTCGTATTCTCGGAAGAAGGAAAACTGAAAATGGCTGAAATCAGCAAGAAAGACGGAACCAGCAAATCAAAAGATGTATTCAGTAAAGATCAGATCGGGAATTATGTTCCTTCTTTGGGGAGTACTGTTCAAACTTCACCGACAGATTACCTGAGTCAGTTTATCCGTATAAAAAAGGCTAAAATTCTGACGATTTCTTTCGAGAAGTAGTTCTTTACAAACTGGGTATCTCAAAACTTGATACCGCAATAGTGCGATATGTAACTATCCCGATTTTGCAATGTTTCTTTTATCGAAAAACCCCAATGTTCTCAACGATCATTGGGGTTTTAGTTTAAGATTATATCAGCTGTTTATTCAACATAACTCAGCTTTAACATGTTTGATTTTCCATTTTCCTCGATTGGAATTGAAGCGATATTAATCACCAGATCTCCCTGCTTCAACAAACCATCTTTCGTCAAAAGATACTTGATATCGGCAATTGTATGATCAGTACTTACTTTTTTATCGTAGTAAAACGCGCGAACTCCCCAAACCAAACTCAACTGTGTAATGATTTCTTTGTTTCCGGTGAATACGAAAATTGGAGCATTGGGGCGTTGTGAAGCAATCTTGTAAGCCGTGTAACCAGAAAACGACATCGTAATAATCGCATCAGCTTCCACACGCTGCGCCAAACGACAGGCATTGAAACAAATCGAATCCGAAATAAACCGCGACTGAGACTTGTCGGGAAGTTGATCTTTGTGATAGATTCCGTCAAATTTCTCCATTTCTTCCACGATGTTTACCATTGTACGGATCACCTCGATCGGGAATTTCCCTACGGAAGTTTCTCCTGAAAGCATCACAGCATCTGCGCCATCCAATACCGCATTCGCCACGTCATTCACTTCCTCACGAGTCGGAGTGATATTCGTGATCATGCTTTCCATCATTTGTGTGGCAACGATCACCGGTTTTGCGTGCTGATGTCCTTTACGGATCAACATTTTCTGAATCAACGGCACGTTTTGATATGGAATTTCCACCCCTAAATCTCCACGAGCCACCATCAACGCATCTGTTACTTTAATGATTTCGTCAATATCGTCAATCGCTTCCGGTTTTTCAATTTTAGCTACCACGCGGGCCTTCGCCTGGCGGTTTGAAATAATGTGCTTCAATTCGATGATATCACGCGCCGAACGAACGAACGACAATCCGATCCAATCCACATCCATTCCGATTGCGAATTCCAAATCCTCGCGGTCTTTTTCAGTTAAAGACGGAAGTGAAATTTTGGTGTTCGGAAGGTTTACTCCTTTTTTCGAGGAAAGAATTCCTCCGTGGATCACTTTTGCCTTGATCAGAGACTCGCCATTGGTTTCAAGGATCTCCATCTGCAATTTTCCGTCATCCAGCAAAATGCGTTCACCAGGCTGCACATCACGCGGCATTTGAGCGTAACTGATTCCAAAGCGTTCAGCATTTCCGGTAATTCGTTCCGTCACAATGGTCACAATGCTTCCTTCTTCCATCATTACGCCATTGTTTTCCATTTCGTAAGTTCGGATCTTCGGACCTTGCAAATCTGCCAGGATCGCTACATTCAAGCCTGTTTCAGCATTGATTTCACGAATCATTTCAATACTTTTTTTATGGTCTTCGTGCGAACCATGCGAACAATTCAAACGACAAACGTTCAAACCATCCAATATCATTTGTTTTAGTACTTCTTTATCCGCAGTAGCCGGACCCAAGGTCGCTACGATTTTTGTTTTTTTCATTCGAAAATTATTAATTCAGCTGAAGGAATTGCGCCGGCCTCAAAGACGTAAGCGGCCATAACACTGTTTGATTCACGGATGCGTTCTACAATATCTTCCAGTTCGTGGAGGATGTTTTCACGCAGAATCAAAAAATAATCAATCTGATTCTTTTCCGGGATCAGAAACTTTCCTTCTGATTTGTTCTTAATTAAATACCATTCCATGTGGTCGACCTCATCGAAATACACATGAAAACTATGTTGCGAAACAATTGTTCCTTTTTTAGATTGAATCACGAAAGGTTCTTCGCTTTTGGTAAGCTCCAGGTCCAGGATTTTATTGATCCCCCAAGCCAATCGGTAGTCACTGTGATGAGAACAGATTCCGATTAATTCAAAGTCGACAGAAGTTTCCAGTGAAAGTACATGACGCTTTTGTTTGCTCATCCACTTTAAAATTTATACTTGTGAAGTTACGCAATATATTGCACATGGCAATCTCCCGGAAGTTAGGATTTGGTTAAGAAATGGTATTTTTCGGGCTTGAATCGGTCGGTTACAACTCCCCCATCAGGGTGAGCGTTTCTTTCGCTGCTGCCTGCTCTGCTAGTTTCTTGGAATTCCCCGACCCTTTTCCGTAGTTTGTTCCGTTCACCTGCACGATGACTTCGTAGAACCACGCTCCATGGTTGTTTTCTTCTCTCAGAACCACGAATTCCAGACTCAGCCTTCGCTTCTGACTCCAGATAAACAATTTGGATTTAAAATCGATCTCTTCTTCCAGGATTTTGTTCAGATCTACGTATTTGCGGAAGATGTGATTATAGATGATCTTTTTGGTCGCTTCATACGAACTGTCCAGGTAGATTGCACCAATGATTGCCTCAAAGGCATTTCCTTCCAAAGAAGCCAGGTTAATGGATCTTCCTTTGTTGTATCGAAGGATGGAACGCAATTCGAGCTCTTCACCTATTTCAGAAAGCGTCTTCCGGGAAACCACTTTTGATTTTACTTTGGTCAGATATCCTTCATCTTCATCGGGAAAGCGCTGGAACAGAAATTCTGCAATAATCGAATCCAAAATGGCATCACCCAAAAATTCCAGGCGTTCATTGGAAAAATCCTTTTGCCCGTGATAAGCCACCGAACGGTGTGTGACAGCCTGGTAAAATAATTCGATGTTTTTCGGACGATATCCAAAGCGGTTCACAAAGAACCGAATGAACGCAACGTCTTCTGAAGACCGCTTTTGCTTGAAGAATGGTAGTAGTCGCACCTAAATCTTAACCTTTATACTTTCGCACAATCACAGAGGTATTGTGACCACCGAAGCCGAAGGTGTTTGATAAGGCAACATCCACAGTACGGTGCTGAGCTTTGTTAAATGTAAAATTCAATTTGTTGTCAATTTCGGGATCGTCCGTAAAATGATTGATTGTAGGCGGAACTACATCATTTTTAACAGCAAGAATACATGCAATTGCTTCAATAGCTCCTGCTGCCCCCAATAAATGTCCGGTCATTGACTTCGTTGAACTGATGTTCAACTTGTAGGCATGTTCTCCGAAAACCTGCAGAATTGCTTTTGTTTCAGCAATATCTCCAAGCGGAGTAGACGTACCATGAACGTTTACGTAATCAATTGCCGTTGCATCCAACTCAGCGTCTTCCAAAGCAGCAATCATTACATTTCTTGCACCTATTCCATCCGGATGCGGAGCTGTCATGTGATAAGCATCACCAGACATTCCACCTCCAAGAACCTCCGCATAAATTTTAGCTCCGCGCTTCTTTGCATGCTCGTATTCTTCCAGGATCAATGCTCCGCCACCTTCGCCTAAGACAAAACCATCACGGTCAAGATCAAAAGGACGGGAAGCAGTTTCAGGAGAGTCATTACGTGTTGAAAGGGCTTTCAACGCATTAAATCCTCCCATTCCCATTTCGTTTACTGCTGCTTCAGAACCACCTGTAACAATCGCATCCGCTTTACCTAAACGAATCAAATTGAATGCATCAATGATTGCGTTGGTAGATGAAGCACAAGCCGAAACAGTTACATAATTTGGTCCGCGCAAACCATATTTAATCGAAATATGACCTGCAGCAATATCCGAAATCATTTTAGGGATAAAGAACGGATTGAATTTGGGTGTTCCATCTCCGGAGAAGAAATTTTGAGCTTCGTCCTGGAATGTCTTTAAACCACCGATTCCCGAACCCCAAATCACACCGATGCGGTCTAAATTAGGATTCGCTTCCATCAACTCAGAATCAGCCATGGCTTCTGTAGCAGAAACCATGGCGTATTGTGAAAATTGATCTAATTTCCGTGCTTCTTTTCTGTCGAGGTGATCCTCAACATTAAAATTTTTAATCTCACAAGCAAAATGTGTCTTAAACAATGAAGCATCAAATTGTTTGATTGGAGCAGCACCACTCTTCCCATTTAGTAATCCATCCCAATATTCTGCAACAGTATTACCAATAGGTGTAATAGCACCCAATCCAGTTACAACAACCCTCTTCAGCTCCATAAATAGTTAATTCATTAAATAATGCTTGGAAAACTAAGATCTCTTAGTTAGCGTTTTGCTCGATGTAAGAAACTGCGTCACCAACTGTTTGAATGTTCTCAGCTTGATCGTCTGGAATAGCGATGTTGAATTCTTTCTCGAATTCCATGATCAATTCTACAGTATCTAGTGAATCAGCACCTAGATCATTTGTGAAGCTTGCTTCGTTTGTTACTTCGCTTTCTTCAACTCCTAACTTATCTACAATAATAGATATTACTCTTGATTTGATATCAGACATCTCAATTCTTTTATAAGGTTTTTCAGCTTGCAAAGAAAATAGGAAATGCGATAAAAACAAAATATAAAGTGACTTAATTACATTTTCATTCCTTGGAAATTCTCGATTTCAGCTCGAAATCCGCCTGTGCTGTGTCATTTGGATTATGTAACTTTGTGCCATGAATAAGAAATCCATTGCTCTATTCGCGTCAGGGAACGGCTCAAATGCAGTTAATTTGATTCATTTTTTTCAGAATCACCCGCAAATTGAAGTGAAAACCTTAGTTTGTAATAAAGCGGATGCTCCTGTTGTTTCAAAAGCGCAATCATTGGGAATCGAAGTGCTCATTTTTACCAATGAAGCATTCGAAAGCGGCCTTACGGTATTGCAGGAATTGGATTACCGGGCTATTGACTGGATCATTTTAGCTGGTTTTCTGAGAAAAATTCCGGTGAATATTATTCGTGGATTCCAGGACCGGATCATCAATATTCACCCTTCTTTACTGCCGAAATACGGCGGAAAAGGCATGTATGGAAGATTTGTTCACCAGGCCGTGATTGAAGCCAAAGAGGGTGAAAGCGGGATTTCGATTCATTTGGTGAATGAGGAGTTTGACAAGGGAGAAATCCTGGCTCAATTCGAGACTGCTCTTACTTCAGAAGACACGATTGATTCCCTGGCGGAGAAAATTCAGCTTTTAGAACACAAACATTTTCCTATTATTGTAGAACAAACGGTTTTAAACCACTAAGATATGATGAAGTATTTCTGGGCTTTTAATTGGGGCGAACTTTTTAAAGCTTCCATGGTATTGTTTGCCGTGATCGACGTGATTGGATCTGTTCCGCTGATTATTAAGATCAAAGAACAAAGCGGCGACATTCATCCGGCCAGAACCAGTTTTGTTTCATTGGGAATTATGATCGGTTTTTTGATCCTGGGAGAATCCATCCTGAAATTGTTCGGAGTGGATGTCGGTTCGTTTGCCGTTGCCGGTTCACTGATTTTATTCGCCATGAGTTTGGAAATGATTTTAGGTGTGCGCCTGTTCCGGGATTCCGTTTCAGGGAAAACTGCCAGCGTTGTTCCTTTGGCGTTCCCGATCATTGCCGGAGCCGGAACAATGACAACTATCGTTTCGCTTCGTGCTGAGTTTCAGAATATCAATATAGTATTGGCAATTTTATTAAATGTCCTGTTGGTTTATATCGTTTTACGCTTAACCAAAAAGATAGAACATTTACTAGGTCCCGGTGGAATTGCTATTATGAAGAAAGTGTTCGGGATCATCCTGCTTGCAATTGCCGTGAAGCTGTTTACGACCAATATTGCGAAAATTATCTCAACTGCGACAGAAGCACTTTAATTGGGTACTCGGTCCTGCTCAGTCGTCAACTGTCAATGCTAAAAACCAGTTCATAGCCCAAACCGTTTTCTCCGAGAATGATTAGTTCGGCGGAAAGCTGTTCGGACAAGGTTTTAATCAGCTGGATTCCCAGGCTTTCAAATTCTTCTGTTTGAATTTGCTGCGGCAAACCGATTCCGTCGTCTTTGATTTTCAGGCAAAATTCCTCTTCGGAACGCGTAAATCCAATGAAGATTTCTCCGCTCCGATCGGGAAAGGCGTATTTAAAACTGTTGCTTACCGCTTCATTCACGATGAGTCCGATCGGGATCATTCGTTCCGCCTCCAGGTAAAGCGCATCATCTATATCATATATAAAGGAAACTTCCGACTCTTTTCCTGAAAAAGAACTGTTGATACTTAAGGTGAGTGTTTTAATGTAGTCGGAAACCTGGATCCGGCTCAAATCTTTTGTTCTGTAGAGCATTTCGTGGATCATCGACATGGAAATAATGCGATTCTTGCATTCGCGGATCATTGCCAGGAACTTTTCATCCTTGCTGTAAGATGCCTGCAGATTCATCAAACTGGAGATAATTTGCAGGTTGTTCTTTACCCGGTGATGTACTTCCTTTAGAAGAGCTTCGCGTTCCTGTAAAGTAATCACGGAGTTTTCCAGTTCTTCTCCGAGCATATTCACTCCGGATGCAATGGCATCGAACACATCTCCCTGGTTGGTAATTTCTGTCTTCTGATTGAAATCCAGACGCGCATAAGCCATAATTACATCCAATATCGCATTGGTGCGTTGTTGAATATATTTGGCTTCTTCCGGATTCATTTCACCCTGAATTTCTTTAACCACTCAACCGCGCTGTCTTCATCTGAAAACAATTTGGTCGGAACTGCGGGTTTGTTAATTCCAAGGAAAAAATTACCTACTACTTTGCTGACGGATGAGTCGATCAAAATGGCGAAAGCCAATGTATTTGTGTTTCGTCCGTTGGTAGTAAAGAAGTTTCTCGCATCCCGCGTGATAGATTTGATTCCTCTTGCGTCAATTAATAAAGGGAATTTCCTGTCGACATAAAAACCGTTTACAACAACAGAATTTTCCTGTGCATCTTCCAGAACGACTTCCGAACCGGGTTTCACTTTTGTTCTGGCTATTCCGTCTTCACCCATCCAGGTGAAATAACATCTTAAAGAGTGCGCGTTTTCGGGGATGTTCATGTTTTTGCTTTGAAACAAATGTAAATAAAAGAGTCGGGGCGAAAAATTTTTCACCCCGACTCTTTTTTATCCTTATGCTTATTTCTTTTAGTCTTTGATCAGGAACTGGAATCGATCCAAATTCTTCAATGCGATACTTGTTCCACGTGCTACCGCTCTCAACGGATCTTCCGCAATGTGAACCGGCAATTTTGTTTTCTCATTGATTCTGCGATCCAAACCACGCAACATAGAGCCACCACCAGCAAGATAGATTCCTGTTTTGTAGATATCTGCCGAAAGTTCCGGCGGAGTCTGCTCAAGGGCACTTAAAATCGCTTCTTCGATTTTGGAAATGGTTTTATCCAAAGCATGTGCAACTTCCGAATACGTAATGATAATTTCTTTTGGAATACCCGTCATTAAATCACGACCACGAACTGCGTAATCTGCCGGTGGATTTTCCAATTCAGGCAAAGCCGCTCCAACTTCAATTTTGATTTGTTCTGCAGTACGCTCTCCAACCAGGATGTTGTGCTGACGACGCATGTATTCTTCGATATCGGATGTGAAGTCATCACCCGCAATACGGATTGATTTATCACAAACGATTCCTCCCAATGCAATGACTGCAATTTCGGAAGTACCACCACCGATATCAATGATCATGTTCCCCATCGGCTCTTCCACGTCGATACCGATACCGATTGCAGCAGCCATTGGCTCATGAATCAAATAAACTTCTTTTGCTCCGGCATGCTCCGCAGAGTCACGTACCGCACGTTTCTCTACTTCTGTAATTCCCGAAGGAATACAAATCACCATGCGCAACGTAGGATTGAACATTTTTCTTCCCGGATTGATCATTTTGATAAACCCGCGAATCATCTGTTCAGCACTTTGGAAATCCGCAATCACCCCGTCTTTCAAGGGTCTGACTGTTTCAATTAATTTGTGTGTTTTACCGTGCATTTGTTGTGCCTTCTTCCCGATGGCAACAACTTTACCCGTTTGAATATCTTTTGCTACAATTGAAGGCTCATCTACCACTACTTTGTCATTCATAATGATCAGTGTGTTTGCAGTACCTAAGTCAATAGCAATTTCTTGTGTCAGAAAATTAAACAATCCCATCTAGCGCGCTCCTTTTTGCGTTTGCTCCCTTTATTCGTATTATTCTAGGAAATTGTTACAAAATTAGGTTAAATAATCGAAATAAGCTTAAAAGTATATTCGAATTTGCAGAAAGAAATAAGTATTTCAACAGATCAAACTTGAAATCGCTCTAAGTTTCGGAAAAACAAGCGGATTCACTCGGTTTTAGCTCTTCCTTAAAATGAAAAAAGGTACCTCATCTTTGTTGATAAAGTACCTTTTTCCGAAAGTGTATCTTCAAACCAAATCAATTGATTCTTTTTTCGGTCGACCCGTCATCGTAAACATAGATAACAACTCCTTTTTCAGACTCGGAAACTTCCTGTCCGAAGAGGTTTACCACCTTCACTAACTTTTCGGATTTCAAGCGGTTGTCGATCGAAACAATCGTTGGATAGGAACGGGTTTGTCCGTTAAAATCCACTTGTTTGATGCGGTAATAATTGATTGCATTGCGCACATACGTGTAGTGGTTGATCGCGTAATTAATCCGGGATTGGCTGTCTCCCGATCCGTCAATTGCATCAATTTTAGACCATGAATTGTTTTCAGAAGGTGTTGTTGTCCATTCTATTTCAAAATAGTCGTTATTGGATTCTGTTTCTGTTGACCAGTTCAGCACATTGGTGTTTGCAGAATAATTCCCGCTGAAACCTGCCATTTCTACCGGTAAAACAACCGGCGTGCAGCCAATGACTGCTGTTGTGGTATTTCCCGACCAGTTAAAATCGAATGTGTAGCCGATTCCTGAAGAACTGTAGTTATCTATCAGCAAGATGTAAACCTGGTTTGCATTTACATTCAATGCATTCACCCATCTGTTTCCATCTTCGTCTTCGCTGTTGTCCGACTCCCCGGCGCGCATTCCCGTGCTTCCGTTTCCCTGTGCATAGGAGCAACGAACCGGACCGTTTTGAGGCGGACAGTTTGCACTTGCGTTGGAGGCTGTAAAAGGTCCCCAAACAGCGAAATCATAATCGGATCCCGAATTCGGGTTAATTCTGAAAGAAAGCGAACCTGCTGTCTGAACATTGATATAATACCAGGACGATTGATGTTCGCTTCTCAGACATCCTTTGTTTGAGTTCGTCAATTCCTGTGTTCCATAACCGGAACTGTTTCCCGGAAGGGATGATCCGCTGCAGATTTGTTCGGCTGTTCCACAATTGGTTCCCCCGACCTTTTCAATCATTTGTGTCTGACCTTTGGATCGGGTTACGTGTCCGGAAGGAATTCCGATCACCTGCACGATCGAATCGACAAAACGGACCGGATAATTGATTGCCGTACTGAATGAGATCAAATTGTCTTCTACAGATCTGTTGTAAGTATTCGGGATGTGATCCTCGATTGCCGACAGAAAGGTTTTGTTTTCCGCCTGGTGCGAATTCAGTTCAATTTTGTACTGATTTTGTGCTAGTAGTGAGCAAGTTGGTATTGTTAGCAAAGCTAATAACGCAATTTTCATATAACTTAAGTTGTAATACCTCCTATTTACGCACAAAATTACACCCCGGATTTTCATCCGTCACTGTATTATTATTCAAAAGAAATATTTGGCGGGTATCAATGTGCAAAAGGTGTGTTTGAACTAAAATTAAAAGCTTAATTAAGCTTTATGTATCCCAGTAAACACAAGGGGTTCGTTAACATTTCGTTAAAAAATCAAAAAGGGAACTGAAAAGCTCCCTTTCTCAATTTATATTCTTCCGATCAATGTTTAAAGTGTCTGTTTCCTGTAAACACCATTGCCACTCCATGGTTGTTACAGTAATCAATTGATAATTCGTCTTTAATAGATCCTCCCGGTTGAACAACTGCTGTTATTCCGGCAAGGTGTGCAATTTCCACACAATCCGGGAACGGGAAGAAAGCATCTGAAGCCATCACCGCTCCGTTCAAATCGAAACCAAACGTTTTTGCTTTTTCAATTGCCTGGCGCAATGCATCTACACGGGAAGTCTGTCCGGTTCCGCTTGCAATCAACTGTCCGTTTTTCGCCAAAACAATGGTGTTTGATTTGGTATGTTTTACCAGTTTATTCGCAAAAATCAGGTCTTCTACTTCTTGTGCCGTAGGAACTGTTTTGGTTCTTGATTCAAAATTCGCTCCTGTTTCAGAAAGCATGTCTTTGTCTTGCTCCAAAACACCGTTTAAAAGGGTTCTGAACTGACGTCTCGGTAATTCCACCTGTTTCTGGATCAGCAAGATCCGGTTTTTCTTGCTTTTCAAAATTTCTTCTGCATCTGCATCAAAACCCGGTGCAATGACTACTTCACAGAATAAATCATTGATCAAAGCTGCCGTTTCAGCATCAATCTTTCTGTTTGCAATCAGAATTCCTCCGAAAGCAGAAGTCGGATCACCCGCCAATGCATCTGCGTAAGCCTGCGCCAAAGTAGGACGAGTTGCCAAACCACATGCGTTATTGTGTTTCAAGATCGCGAATGTCGGATCGTTGTTTTCAAATTCAGCCATTAATTGCACAGCTGCATCTACATCCAACAAGTTATTATAGGAAAGTTCTTTTCCGTGAATCTGGTCAAACATTGCTGCAAAATCTCCGTGAAACCACCCTTTTTGATGCGGGTTCTCACCGTAGCGCAAAGACTGACTCTGTAAAATGCTTTGTTTGAAAACCGGAATTTCTTCTCCTTCATTGAAGTAATTAAAGATATGTGTATCGTAATGAGACGACACCATAAATGCCGATTTCGCGAATTGTTTTCTTTGTTCCAAACTTGTTGATGCTCCCTGTGTATTTAAAATCTCAAGGAAATCTGCGTATTGATTCACAGACGGAATGATCACAACATCGTTGTAATTTTTCGCAGCGGCACGGATCAATGAAATTCCACCGATATCAATTTTCTCGATGATTGATTGATGATCTGCTCCTGAAGCAACTGTTTCCTCGAATGGATATAAATCCACAATCACCAAATCAACGGTCGGGATATTGAATTCTTTTGCCTGGTCCAAATCTCCCTGAAGGTTTCTTCGGTGAAGAATTCCTCCGAAAATTGCAGGATGTAATGTTTTTACACGTCCTCCGAAAATTTCAGGATATGAAGTCATTGATTCGACAGGAATCACGGGAATTCCCAAACCTTCCATAAACGTTTGAGTACCTCCTGTAGAATAAATTGTCACATTTTCTTCATGCAATTTACGTACGATTGGCTCCAGACCATCTTTGTAATAAACTGAAATTAAAGCTCCTGTAATTTTCTTTGCGTTTTCCATATTTCGACTTTACTCCTGCAAATCAACCTGATTCGAGGGCGCAAAAGTACAGTTTTTAAATGGAAAAACGTTGTAGTTTCTTGAGAATTAATTAGTACCTGTTTCAGATGAAAATTAGCCAGATAAAATTAGTTACCATGGTAAGAGGTGGATAAGTGTACACTTATCC
>NZ_JASLCN010000361.1 GCF_030151805.1 Fluviicola sp. | reverse complement strand
CTGTAAGCAACCTGAACAGCACTGTCCATATCTCTTAACTCTTTCAATCCGGCAGCTTCGATTTCTTTGATCTCTTTAATAGCTGCTTTTCTCGAAGGCATTGTATCTAACAATGTCTGAGATTTCACATGACCAATTTTAGTTTGGGCTTGTGTAGTTGCGATTGCACATACAGTAAGTGCCAGGGCAAATAGGATTTTTTTCATTTTTGTTTTTTAGTTATCAATTTATCATTTGGTGCTTACACCCATTTCTCTTAGAACCTCGTCACTGATGTCGAATTTACTATCGGCATACACCAGGTTACTTTGGTTTGACTTGTCAAAGATAAAACTATAATTTCGTTTTGAGGCAACTGTTTGCATTGCTTCGTAAACACGATCCTGAATCGGTTTGATTAATTCCTGTCTTTTTTGGAAATAATCACCGGATACTCCGAAACGCGTTTGCTGCATTTCCATTGCTTCAGACTCCAGGGTTTTGATTTCTTCTTCCCGTTTTGTTTTCTCTTCGGCAGGCAATAAACTTTCTTCTCTCAGAAAGTTCTCCTTTTTCTTCTTGATCATCTCATAGCGCTCTTCGATTTCTTTAGTCCAACGTTCTGCTAACTTGTCCAAGCGTTCTTTCGCTTCTTTGTATTCCGGCATTTTCCCCAAAATGAATTCAGAGTCAATGTAGCCGTACTTTTGAGCAGAACTGACAAAGGTCATGCCAAAGACCATTAAGAAGCATAAAGCAAGAGTTTTCATAGGCGAAATTTGAAAGAACGACGAAGATAACATTTTTATTGTTTAAAGTTCACCAAGATTCATACCGATGGTGAAAGTGAATTTAGGGAAGTAACCTTTAGAGTCAATAGATTGATCTATAGAACCTCCGTAGCCGTAAGAGTGCTTATCCAGCTTGTCGAAGCCCCAACCGTAATCCAAACCAAGCATACCGAACATCGGAAGGAAGATACGCACTCCGGCACCAACACTTCGTTTTACATTGAACGGATTGAATGTTTTGAAACCGGTATAAGTATTTCCTGCTTCAGCAAAGGCCAGTACAAAGAA
Source organism: Fluviicola sp. (assembly GCF_030151805.1). Taxonomy (GTDB): domain Bacteria; phylum Bacteroidota; class Bacteroidia; order Flavobacteriales_D; family Crocinitomicaceae; genus Fluviicola. The sequence continues at coordinate 5,827 of NZ_JASLCN010000361.1, read as the reverse complement.
TGTAGCTTGCGGATTCAATGAAATCGGATAACGAAGTTCCATGGTGTATTTCGCAACAATCGGATCACCTCCGCTTGAAGATAATGCATTGTCATCGTAACCACGCAATGCGATGATCTCACGACCTCCGAACTGATTTACCCCGGATAGACCACTACCTCCAAGGTTGAAACGCTCAAACGGAGTCAAACCTTTCGCACGGTTATATGCTCCCATGTAACCGAAACCGATACGCGGCATCAATACCAATTTCTTGTCAGGAGTAAGCGGCAAATAGTATTCGAAAGTGAATTTCAATTTATAGTACTCCAGGTATTTGAACGTTTCCTGAGCACTCATGGCACTGTAATCTTTTCCTTTCGTAAATAAAGAGTAAGGAAGAGTTCCTTTAGCCGTGAATGAGATTTTTGATCCTTCCGTAGGATAGATCGGTGAATTGATCGAGTTACGTTGTAACGCATACTTCAAACTGATATCATTGGCGTACCCATCCTGGAAACTAGGGAAGAGGTTGGCGTAGTTTTGTACATCGTAATATTGGTAAGCCAATTCGTAATATGCACTAAAGTAATCATCCGGGAATTTTTTACGTCTTCCCAAACCGATTCCGGCTCCTGTAATCGCAACCCCGGAGTAATTCGGAGCACGTTTTTTCAAGGTCAAACTCGATGAAAACGAAGTATGGTTCACATAAAAAGTAAATGAATTCGGTTTTTTACCACCCAACCACGGCTCCGTGAACGAGAAGTTATATCCCTGGTAAATTCTTCCGTTCGTTTGTGCACGGATGGAAAGTCTCTGTCCGTCACCTGTTGGAAGCGGACTCCATGAATTCGGTTTGAAAATATTTTTAACAGAGAAGTTACTGAATGTCAATCCAAGTGTTCCGATGATACGACCAGCTCCGTAACCTCCGGAAAGTTCAATCTGATCGGCACTTTTTTCTTCCACGACGTATTCGATGTCAACTGTTCCGTCTGTCGGGTTCGGAATCGGGTTCACCTGGAATCCTTGTTCGTTGAAATATCCTAACTGAGCTAATTCACGTTGTGTACGGATGATGTCATTTCGGTTGAAAAGATCTCCTGGTTTCGTACGGATTTCACGACGAATTACGTGCTCGTTGGTCTTGTAGTTTCCTTTAATGATAATGTTTTTTACACGAGCTTCTTTTCCTTCAACCATACGCATTTCATAATTGATATGGTTGTCTTTCACTCCTGTTTCAACTGGTTCCAAATGGTAGAACAAATATCCTCTATCCATGTAAAGGGAAGTAATATCTCTTCCGTCCTGGCTTTGTTTCAAGCGTTGGTCCAAAAGCGGTTTGTCGTAAATATCCCCGTACTTGATTCCCAAAACAGTATCGAGAAGTCCGGAGCTGAATTTGGTGTTTCCGATCCAGGTAATATCCCCGAAATAGTATTTCTGGCCTTCTTCGATCTTGAAGTAGATTCCTAAATTTCGGCTGTTTATTTTGTAAACCGAATCAACAGCAAATCGAACATCTCTCAATCCGGCTCCTCTGAATTTATCCAAAACGGCCTCTTTATCTCTGTTATAAGCGGTCTGATTGAACTTGGAGCGTTTGAAGATCCGCATGATGGAACGTCTTTTGGTATCCTTCATTACTTTGCGAAGTTTCCACGGTTTAATGGTGGTATTTCCGTCAAAGATGATTTCCTTAATCTTTACTTTTTTTCCTTTATCAATGTCGATGAAGAAGATTTCGGAATTGTTGATCAGGGTGTCCTGAACCTGTGTAATATTTACTGCAATATTGTTGTACCCTTTTTCAAGGAAATGACCTCTGATTTTATTTTTGGTGTTGAATAACAGGTTTTCGGTAATGGTTTGCCCTGATGACAAATCCACTTCTTCCCGGATTTTATCCACTTCCCGTTTGGTAACTCCGGTAAATCTGAAACGGGATAGTTTCGGACGCGGAGCCAGTTTGATGACCAGATAAATAACTCCTGCGATTTCTTTTTCTGCCTCGATGGAAATGCTGGAAAACAATCCTTCATTCCAAAGGTTTTTAATGGCGTTGCTGATTTTGTCTGATGGAATAGTGATTTGATCGCCCTGCTTTAATCCGGCGATCAATTTGATTGCCTGCGGGTCGAAATTGTCGGCTCCTTCGATACGGATAGGGCCAAGGATGTATTTTTCTGCATTTGCGTAATCGAAATTCATTCCTCCACCGATTGTTGTGGAAGATCTCGTCGAATCAATTTTATCTGCCGGGGTTTTTACGGCTGTTGAGTCTCCGGTTTGTCCGAAGGACTGAAACACGCACGTAATAAATAAAATCGATAGTATTTTTTTCATAGAATCAGTTATAATTGCTCGGATACCATTCCGAAACGTCTTTCTCGCGATTGATAATCAAGAACTGCTTTGTACAGATCATCCTCACGGAAATCGGGCCAAAGAACAGGAGTAAAGTGAAATTCACTGTATGCAACCTGCCAAAGCAAGAAGTTGCTCAAACGGTGTTCTCCACTTGTTCGAATCAGTAACTCAGGATCTGGAATGTCTTTTGTGGATAGTGTTTCGGAAATCAGTTCGGGTGTTAAGTCTGAAGGTTCCAGGAAACCGTTTTTCACTTGTGTTGCAAGCTCTTGAAACGCTTTTGTAATTTCCTGACGGGAACTGTAATTCAGTGCAATAACCAAATGAACTCCGGTATTGTTTTTTGTCGATTCAATGGCATTAAATAGCTCGTTCTGGCAATCATCCGGTAAGCCGGCGGTATCTCCGATACTTAGAAGACGCACGTTTTGAGCATTCAATTCATTTACTTCGTTTGCAATAGTGTATACAAGCAGGTTCATAAGTCCTTCCACTTCATCCTGAGGTCTGCTCCAGTTTTCGGTAGAAAAGGCGTACATGGTTGTATATTTCACTCCAATGTTTTTACATGCGGTTAAAGTAGCGCGAACCGAGTCAACTCCGAAGGAATGACCATATAAGCGCTCTTGCCCCTGTTTTTTTGCCCATCGCCCATTCCCATCCATAATGATGGCAATATGCTTTGGAACGTTTGTTAAATCTATTTGATCCTGTAGATTCATGATTACAGAACGAAAATAATTAAAGAATCTTATGTGTTCATGCAAAAATACGTTTTATAACAGACCTTAACAAAAAGAGGGATGTGATTCCACACCCCTCTTTATCTGTTTATTACCACGTATTATTCTGCTAACACGATGATTTTATTGTTTTGCATTTCCACAACACCGCCTTTGATCTTTACATGGATAATTTTTCCATTGTTCTCAGCTGTAATGTTCGGGTTTGTTTTTCCGGTAACTTTAAAGGCTTCAGATAAATCGACCTTGATTGTTCCGGCAGCTAATCCGGAGATAATCGGTGCATGATTATTCAACACCTGAAAAGAACCATCCAGTCCCGGAAATTGAACAGCCGTTGCTTCACCTTTGAAGATTAAAGTTTCCGGAGTGATAATTTCTAATTGCATCTTTATTTTAGATATTAGGACTTCAAGATTTTAAGACTTTAGGACTTTGAGGTTTCAGGATTTCACCGAATGGCGTCGTCCTGAAATCAAACTCTTAAGATCTTATAGTCTTCATGTCTTGTTGTCTATTAAGCTTCAGCTAACATTTTCTCACCTGCTGCGATAACATCTTCGATACCACCTTTCAGGTTAAATGCTGCTTCAGGATATTTATCCATTTCACCGTCAAGGATCATGTTAAATCCTTTGATTGTTTCATTGATATCTACCAATACTCCAGGGATTCCTGTAAACTGTTCAGCAACGTGGAACGGTTGAGACAAGAAACGTTGTACACGACGAGCTCTCAATACGACTAATTTATCTTCTTCAGACAATTCATCCATACCCAAGATCGCGATGATATCCTGTAGTTCTTTGTAACGCTGTAACGTGATTTTTACACGGGAAGCACAATCGTAATGCGCATCACCCAAAATTGTTGGAGTCAGGATACGCGATGTAGAATCCAATGGATCCACAGCAGGGTAAATACCCAACTCGGAAATTTTACGGGATAATACAGTTGTTGCATCCAAGTGAGCAAAGGTATTTGCCGGAGCCGGATCCGTTAAGTCATCCGCAGGTACGTAAACCGCCTGTACGGAAGTAATTGATCCTTTTTTCGTTGAAGTAATACGCTCTTGCATCGCACCCATCTCAGTTGCCAACGTTGGTTGGTAACCTACTGCTGAAGGCATACGTCCAAGAAGTGCAGATACCTCAGAACCAGCTTGCGTGAATCGGAAGATGTTATCTACGAAGAAAAGGATATCTTTTCCTTGACCTTCGCCATCACCGTCACGGTAATATTCTGCCATTGTTAATCCGGAAAGTGCCACACGTGCACGAGCTCCAGGAGGCTCATTCATTTGCCCGAATACGAAAGTAGCTTTAGACTCTTTCATTTCGTTCAAATCCACTTTGGAAAGATCCCATCCTCCTTCTTCCATAGAATGAAGGAAAGCCTCTCCATATTTTATAATTCCTGATTCCAACATCTCGCGCAATAAGTCATTCCCCTCACGAGTACGCTCACCTACACCAGCGAATACGGATAAACCACCGTGTCCTTTTGCGATGTTGTTAATCAATTCCTGAATCAATACTGTTTTTCCTACACCGGCACCACCGAAAAGACCAATTTTACCTCCTTTTGCGTAAGGCTCAATCAAGTCAATTACCTTGATCCCTGTAAATAACACTTCAGTTGCAGTTGATAAATCTTCAAATTTCGGTGCTTCACGGTGAATCGGTAAACCATTTGCATTGTCAACAGCTCCGATTCCGTCAATTGCCTCTCCAACTACGTTGAACAAACGACCCTTGATTTGATCTCCAGTAGGCATTTTAATCGCACTTCCTGTTGAAATAACTTCCATTCCACGACGGAATCCATCAGTAGAGTCCATAGAAATTGTACGAACGGAGTTTTCTCCAACATGAGATTGTACCTCTAGTACTACTTTAGTTCCATCTGCTTTGAACACTTCTAATGCGTCATAGATGTTTGGAAGTGACATGCCTTTGTCGAATGTTACATCGACAACCGGTCCGATAACCTGTGATATTTTACCTTGAATTTTGGACATTTTGTTGCCTTTTAAGTGTATTCCTTAATTTGGGCGCAAAGTTACGTTTTTTATTTTTCTATCCAATTTTTATTGAAAAATACTTGCTAAAATTTTAGAATTAAAGCAGTTCACCGTTTGTAAAGCAAAAAGGTGTTCGCGATTGACGAACACCTTTCAAACATGAAAAAAAGATTCTTGAATTTATTGAATATTGATCGGAAGTCTGTAATAACTTTTTACAGCTTGTCCGTTTACTTTTCCGGGAGTCCAGTGAGGCATTGATTTTACCACCTTGATAGCTGCTTTTTCACATGTTTTGCAATCATCTGAAGATTTGGTAACTGTCACTGAAGAAATACTTCCGTCTGTGTCCACAACGAATTTTAAGTAAACTTTCGCACTTCCGTCGATGGAATTGATGTCGATGTTGTCTGCAATGAATTTACGTAATGCAGGGATTCCACCAGGGAATATTGCATCTTCATCAACGACTTCATGAATTTTGGGCTCCGGGATTTTGGTTTCGATACCTGTTCCGCCATCATTTCCTTTGTTGTTATTGATTTTGTTAGGATCAAAAGGGTCAGTATCCAAATCGCCTTTCTGATCCTTCAATCCTACAGTGGTGTTTTCATCCACCAGGTTGATCTTTGGTTCAGAATCTTTATCGTCCGTAACCGTAAATTCCCGGAATGCAGTAATTTCTGCCATTGACTTAGCTGCCGGT
>NZ_JASLCN010000353.1 GCF_030151805.1 Fluviicola sp. | reverse complement strand
TGGTGCTGAATGCCTTCATTGGCAAGTTTGCCCCGTCTCCTTTTGGAATGATAGGCTTTAGCCCAATTTCAGTTATCCAGCGGCAAAGCTACATTTCGGATGAGGTGCTAAGTACTGTTCTGCCAAAAATTACCCGTCGCTGGGATGGTGAACTTCTCGAAGCCTTATTTCTGAAAAACGAATACCTGTCTGATTCCGTTTTAAAGAATCTTACTGGAACCGGTGTCAGTTATTTCAGCACGACATCATTTACCAAAATCCTGTCAAAGCAGCCACAGTTTTCAGAAACGGTCATTGACAAAATTGCTCAATCGAAGTACCTCATTCCGGCAGATTTGAGTAAGATTTTGAAAAACCAGGTTATTTCGGATGCGAATTATGGAACCATTATCGCGAATGACGGAATTTTGAACAATACGATTGTAGAAATCATTGAAAGCGGAGGGAAATACCCGTCTGAAGTTGTTTTCGGTAAATTGATGAAACGCACACCGGCCTTTACGGAAGCTGAAATGGAACGCATCATTGAAGTAACCGACAGGGATATCGAACCTGCTGTTCTAAACGGATTGATTGCGATTTATGGCTTAAAACCATTTTTGACCGGTTTTGTATTCAGAGGAAACCCTTTGGATGTTTACTGTAATGGTTCAACGCTGACCGGCTGGAATTACATTGAAACGAAAACTGCCTACGAATATTACGAAGCAGATTACAAAGGAACTTCTAACGGGAACGCCTATAAAACACTCATGTCTTTGGAAGATATTCCGGGGAGAGTTGTTTCATTCAACGGTGGGCCGAACAAAACGATCAATGCACTGCGTCTGAAACACGAACCTTCCTGGCAGGTGTTCAGTGTGTCGAATACTTCCACCCATTTACCGACGGCCAAAGATGAAAAGCAGTTTTTCTATCTCTATGACCTGAAAAACCGCTACGACCGTTACTGGTACAATTACGATATCCAGGAAGTCAACGGAGAAACAACTCCTTTTGATTACATTTTACTGAACAATGACCTGGATACCATTGCGTTCACAATGCGCTGGGATTCGAAATATGTGGATGCCTACGCAGGAGCCTACACTCCGGAACTTCCGAAATACGATGGAATGGCGAAAAGTCGCCAATATGCAATGCGTACCACACCGTTTCAGCAGATGCACGTAACCAAAAACCAGCGCGACGCGAAGGAACTGCGAAAAAGTGAATACTATTTCTACGATTCCCGTTGGAGAATAGATCCGTATTCGACCAATCAAACGGTTTTATACAATGGTCCGTCTTGTCCTTCGACCGGAACTCCGCCGGTAAATCCGGTAAGCTGCGCATCTTGTGTGCGCTGGAAATACGGAACAGAAGCAGATTTTCTGTCACAACTGCCTTTCAATTACTGTTTGTGGAAAGACCCGGTAATCGGTTATTTTGCATGTCCTTCTTCCGTGAATTATGCGGCATGTAATAACGGTGTGACTTTGGTGGACTGTAATCCGGCCATTCCGGAAGAAGAGGAAGAGGGAGGTCCTGCAGGAATGATCATTTTAACCGATGCCTTGAAGAAATCGTTGCAGCTGCGTTCGGTAGTAACCCAGATTGATACCGTTCACGGGTTGCCTTCCAGAGATTTTAAAAATTTACGTTTCGACCGGAAAAATAACCTGATTGCAGACTTCTATATGCAATACGATGGAGTGGATGATCAGAACTTTGTTCGTCCGTTCAAAATGCTGTATCCGTTCGATACGCTGGTAACAACGCGTGTGCATAAACGCAATCAGCACCTGCAGCCGGCATTGATTTCAAACAGTGTAGGTTTGCTGACCAAATTCTATTACAAAGGAACGGTGAACAAGTGGAATGTGAATACCAATTGTACCAATCCGGCCTACAGCTTCCAGTACAATTATTCTTCGGTGGATATGCAGAACATCGGGCTTCCGGTGCGCGTAACAGTTGGTTATCAGCGTCCGGATTCCTTAACCACCACTTTTGAATATACCAACGACGGCCAGGTAAAGAAGATGACTACTTCTTCCGGACATACAATGGAATATCGATTCGACGGATTCAATCGTTTAACAAGTGTTACCGAAAACGGAACCCGCCTGATTTCCCGGAATGAATATCAATTATGGAAACACGGCTTTGGTAAATCGTTTGAAGAACGCACACGGGAAAATTACGTGTATTCGGTCTTGTATCAGCATGAAACAGATACCCTGGATAACCGCGAATTCCAAAAAGCCTTCCTGGATCCGCTGGGGAGAACCGCCGGAGTCGTGCGGGCTTACCGCGGAGAAGGAAATGTGCAGATTTCGAGTGGTTCTATCGGCTATGACAATTGGGGAAGAGCCAAAATTCAGCGGAAACCATCTTTGTTTGTCGACCAGAATCCAATTACAGGGCTCAACCCGATTTTGTATAACTACAACTCAGGATCAACGTTGTACCACGAAACAAAATTCGATCACGATCCGGCATCATTGGATACACGGGTTTCAGACCCGGGAATCTCCATTTCTGATCCGCAAAATCACGTGATCCGGAAACAGACCTGGATCGCAAACAACATTTACATGTCATGTGAATTGGGTTTAAGTGGTGCCGAATTGAAACTCATCATGAACTCAGGAGGTACGGGAACTTTCCGCTTCCTGCGTACATCCGTAAAAGACCAGGACGGGAAAGAAACCATTACGTATGCCAATGCATTCGGGCAAACGGTGGCGAGCCTGTCGTGGATCACTGCCGCAGAGAAAGCTGTGACCTTGTATGTGTATGATTCTTACGGAAACTTGTCGAAAACCATCAATGCGCGCCGTCAGAACACCGATTACCAATACAACCTGAGCGGTCAGCTGATTCGTGAAACGAATGTAGATGGCGGTGAAAAACGCTATATCTACAACAAACACGGAAAAATCAGTGGAATTCAGGATCAGGCGGATCGTGTATATCGAACCGATTCCGATCTTCCGGCATCGCGCTTCCGCAAGTTTACCTATGATAGCTACGGAAACTTACTCTCGCAAGCCCTTGCTACGACTTCCTATCACATTGATCCGTTCTGCTTCCAAAATAAGACAGTACCCTCAGGAAGTTCTGATTATTTCGATTACGTGTTTTCCAACCGCATGACGCAGGATTGGTTGAATTACTACAGTACAATCGATCCCGTGAATGGGCAGCCGATGGTGTCTTCCGGTTTACCTGTCGTAGCTCCGGAAGGTAGTTTGGTACTTGAAAAGAGTATGATTTACGGAACACAGCAAAGCTCGCCGTCTACTTTGGGAAAATTAATCGAATCCTATTCGTATGGGCTCACAGGAGTTGCTATTCAAAAAATCACCTATGCGTATAACTCCGAAGACTTGCTGGCTTCACAGGTGATCTTGCAGCACCCTGTCAATGTCGCTACCAACGATCAGTACCTGGTAAAAGCAACCATTCAATACCCGAAATACAACCTGCGCGGTTCACTCCTCGAAGAAAAACTGGATATGGGCAGCGATGGTTCTACGGATATGAAGTATTTCTATGTGTATGATCCTTTGAACCGCCTGAAAGAAGTGTATGCCGTACAGGCAGATGTGACGCTTACGAATGCAACCAAACTGGTCGATTACAAGTACGACGATGCCCGTGGAGTAGTGGTTTCGAAAGGCTATTCTGTGGATAATTTCTCAGATGGGAATTTCGGACATCAAACGGTTTCGTATGCGTATGATGACCGTGACCGCCTCACGCAGATGGGAAGCCAACTGTTTAACGAATGGCTGTATTATGACAATACCCAGCTTCCGGTCTACAACAACCAGGCTTCTGTCTCTCAATCGGATGCATATAATGGCAATGTGAGAGGAACCAAAGTGAAATACAATTTTGCCGGAACAACCATCAACAGTTCCATTCCGCTCTTTTCCAAAGAAACCATTTACGGGTACCAGTATGACGGCTTGAACCGCCTGATTGCTGCAGATGCCCTGGTAGGTGATTTCATTGATGCCCAATTTGCGGACTGGTTGAATTTGAATGCGGCTGAGTCTTACCTGATCGGTGATGAAAGCTATAGTTACGACAAGATCGGGAATTTAGTCACTTTGCTGCGCAAAAAACCGGGAGCTTCCCCAAGTTCGGGTGTAACCGTGGAAGATTTCGTGTATACCTACGCCAACGGCAACAGCCGATTGATGCAGGTAAGTGATCTGAGTACGACTACGGCGCGTAATTACAGCTACGATGTAAACGGAAACTTGCTGACGGATAGCTACCGCGCAATTGCTGCAACGGTTTACGGGCGCAGTTCCTATGCATACAACATCACCAAAGGAACGGATGCTATTTCGTATTTATACGACGGCGCAGACCAGCGGATGTTCAAAAAAGTAGTAACTTCCGTCCAAACCACGCAGGAAATGTACGTGAAAGATGCTTTGGGAAGGGATTTAGCGATTGTGAAATTTGAACCGGGAGGT
>NZ_JASLCN010000341.1 GCF_030151805.1 Fluviicola sp. | reverse complement strand
CCGTTAGCGCTGATGGTACTGCCCTTTTGAGGGTGGGAGAGTAAGTCGATGCCACTTTTAATACGAAGGCCGTTCCCAAAAGGAACGGCTTTTTTTTGTTTATACTTTTTTGATTATCTCATGGTAAGACTCCAGATGAATCTTCGGTTATTGGGAGTAAAAGAAGTGTGGTGACTCTTGCTACTCAAGAGTAATTCTTTACTTCCTTAACAGAAGGAATCTAAAAACAAAACGGTGTCCTTAAAATGCTATCATTGATAGCGTTTGGTAAGATTTTCCCGGAGATTTCTTAAGAATGAGAATAGATTCACAGATAAAATCACCTTGATAATCAAAATAATCCGGAGAAACTTGTTCCAGGATTCGTTCCGGAATAGTTCTTGCAATCGTTAAATGTGGGGTTTTGGTGACTCCTTTAAAGGAATGTGAAAGTTCTTTTTGAATGTAATTGAGAGCTTCATTCTGAATAAGTTGCAATATAAACGTACCGTTTTTCCATTTTTCAACCCCGGAAATAACTACCGTAAAAGGCTTTAAAGAAGCCGTAATTGCTGTCAATTTTTCTTTGATTAATTCTTCTGAGGATTCATTCGCTTCAAAATAACAAAGACTGATGTGTGGTTTTGAATGAAGAACATCTTCCGGCAATGGAAAGATGGTGTCTAATTGCTGCTTTAATTGGACGACTTTTTGAGAAGTAGCATGATCTGGTTCTATCACGATCAAGTACCCGGAAATACTGCCTCCGAAGATGTCTAATTGTTTATTCATAACGTTATTCCAACAAAAAAGCCTCACTAAAAGTAAGGCTTCTTTATCTTGTATGGATTGAAATATTAGAAAATTTCAGAATCAGCGAAATGGAATTTTCCTTCAATTGCAGCATTCTCATCAGAATCAGAACCGTGAACCGCATTTCTCCCTTTAGACTCAGCATAGTACTTACGAATTGTACCCTCAGCAGCCTCTGCAGGATCTGTAGCCCCGATCAAAGCACGGAAATCAGCAACTGCATTGTCTTTCTCCAAAATAGCAGCAACAATTGGTCCGGATGTCATGTATTCAACCAATTCACCGTAGAATGGACGCTCAGCGTGAACTTCATAGAATTTTTTTGCCTGCTCCTCAGTTAAACGAGTGAATTTCATCGCTTTGATTGAAAATCCAGCCTGGATAATCATATCAATAATCTTTCCCATGTGACCGTTTTCGATCGCATCTGGTTTTAACATTGTAAATGTTCTGTTACCTGACATCTTCTTCTTTGTTTAAATAAATTTCGGTGCAAAAGTACAACTATTTTCTCAAAAAGCTCAAAGCTTTATTTCCTATAAATCAAACGATCAATTATTTTTTTAGATATGTCTAAAAAAGTTTTTAACTTTGTGTAAAACAAGAATCTTGAAGTTAACACAAAGCGAAGAAAATTATCTCAAGGCAATCTTTACCTTAAGTCAGGAAGATAAAGGAACGATTTCAACAAATGATCTGGCCGAAAAAATGATGACAAAAGCATCTTCCGTAACGGATATGTTAAAGAAGCTTGGAGAAAAAAACTTGCTGGAATATCAGAAATATCAAGGATGTCAGCTCACTGAATTGGGAAGTTCCTGTGCTTTGGAAATCATTCGGAAACACCGGCTTTGGGAAACATTTTTAGTGGATAAACTGAATTTCGGCTGGGATGAAGTACATGAAATAGCTGAACAACTCGAACACATTCAATCAACAGAATTAACAAACAGGCTGGATGAGTTTTTAGGTTTTCCGAAAGTTGATCCGCATGGAGAACCAATTCCGGGTAAAGATGGAAAGATCGAAGCGGTAACTAATCGCATTATATTATCCGAAGCAACAATAGGAATGAAAGCCATTGTGATGGGGGTTGAAGATGACCAAACAGAATTTTTGCAGTACCTGAGTAAAATCGGCTTGAATCTGGGAACTCATATTGAAGTGTTGGATAAACTGAATTTCGATGGTTCGATTTTAATAGAAATGAAAGGAAAACAAGTTCAGTTTTCAAACACCATTGCCAAACAAATCTCTGTCAAACCGGTATGAGGAATGTGATTTTCATACTGACCGGTTTGTTCTTTTTAACTGGTTGTAGAATGCAGCAGCGAAAAGAGAATGACAAACTGATTGTTTGTTCCACATCCATTGTGGCAGATTGTGTGCAACAGGTTGTTGGAAACAGGTTGACCGTAAAATCGCTGATGGGGCCTGGAGTTGACCCGCATACCTATAATCCGCGGCCAAGCGATGTCGGATTGTTGAATGATGCGAAATTGGTTGTTTATACCGGATTTCACCTGGAAGGAAAGATGGCGGAATTGTTTGAACGTTTGTCGGAACGAAAAGCCGTGGTTTCTTTTCAAGCTGATTTTCCCGAAGAGAAGATACTTTATACGGACAAAATTACTCCGGATCCGCATGTTTGGTTTGACACGGATTCATGGGTTCAGTCAATGAACGGAGTAGTGGACAGGTTGATTGATCTTTACCCGCAATACGAATTAGAGTTCCGGGAGAACTTCTATCGCTTCCTGCAAAAAGTCGAAGCTAAAACGACAGAGTTAAAAAAAGAATTGGTAAAGGTTCCGGAAAAGAGACGAATTCTGATTACCTCACACGATGCATTCCACTATTTCGGACGCACGTTCGATATTCTGGTAAAAGCGCTTCAGGGAGTATCAACTTCCCAGGAACCCGGAGTCAGGGATGTAGTGGATTTGGTCAATTTTATCGTAGATCACCAGGTGAAAGCAATTTTTGTGGAAAATTCTGTCAGCCCGAAAGCATTGAATAGTGTTTTGAATTCTGTCAAAAGAAAAGGATATCACGTGAAAATAGGAGGAACACTTTTCTCTGATGCTTTGGGCTCGAAAGGAAGTGGAGCAGATACGTATCTCGGAATGTTAACTCACAATGTGAATTCAATTAAAGAAGGATTGAAATGAAAAAGGCAATTGAAGTAGAGAATCTAACTGTTTTTTATCGGGAAATGCTTGCCTTGGATCATATCTCTGTAAGTGTAAATGCAGGCCGGATTACAGGA
>NZ_JASLCN010000338.1 GCF_030151805.1 Fluviicola sp. | reverse complement strand
CAACAATGATTCGGCAATTGAATTTGTAGATCTTATTTCCGCCCACACGCGTAATTTCACGCTCCTGTAATGCACGTAACAACTTTGCCTGGAACACCGGGTCCAATTCTGCAATTTCATCCAGGAATAACGTTCCTCCGTCTGCTTCTTCAAATTTTCCGATTCGGGTTTGATTCGCACCGGTAAACGATCCTTTCTCGTGTCCGAACAACTCACTTTCGAACAATTCTTTCGGAATCGCAGCCACGTTGATTGCAACGAAGGGTTTGTCTTTGTAAATGGAATTGTAGTGAATTGCCTTGGCAATGACTTCTTTTCCGGTTCCGGTTTCTCCTGTTATGGAAACAGTAATGTTGTTCGAAACAGCCTTTTGAAGCAACATGAAAATGTGCTGCATTTTACTGCTCTGTCCGATAATCGTATCGCTGAAATTGTATTTCGTCTGAACCTCCTGCTCCAGTTTTTCGATCTTCTTCAGGAGTTTTGTTTGATTCTGCGCATTGGAAAGTGTATTCAGCAAGCGGTTGCGAATATCGGTTCCTTTTACGATGTAATCGTACGCCCCCAATTTCAGCAAACTTACTGCCGTTTCAATTTCCTCTTGCTCTGAAATAACAATTACCTGTGTTCCCGGGCTGATTGATTTGATCTTTTCCAATAATTCTTCTCCCGAAATATCCGGCAAACGGTAATCCATGGTGATCAAATCCGGAATTTCATTGTTCAGACGGGCAAGCAGTTCCTTTCCGGTTGAAAAGGATTCTACTTCGTAATCCGGGTTCAATGAAACAGTATGCACCAACAATTTTTGATACCAGTCATTGTCTTCAACTATGAAAATGCGTTGTGTGATTCCGGTTTCCATATCAGTCATTTGAGTTTAATTTGTCTTTCACCTGGGTAATCATGTGATTCGCCTGCTCTTCGAATACTTCGATTAATTCTTTCATGGAAGCAGCATCAATCCTGGATTCTTTCCCCATTCGTTCAACTTCTTTCAAAGTCGTGTAGCAATTATTCGCCCCGAAATGCTTGAACGGAGCGGCTAGTTGATGTGCCAATTCCGAAATTTCGACCCAGTTCTCCGTTTGAACCAGATCCCTGATTTTCAACAAACCGTTTTCTGTCGAACTCACAAATGTTTGCAGAAGTTCGGTATAGAAACTATCGTTATTGTTTGTCAGTTTTTGGAGACTCTTGAAATCTGCCTCATCTAATTCAGTTCCCATATTATGGTCTTTATATATTTTAAATAATATCCTCCGCAGTTCTTCCGGGTTAACGGGTTTTGTAAGCACTTCCGTCCAGCCCGAATCCAGCATCTCCTGCCTTTTTTCATCATCCAGAGTGGCGGTTAAACCTACTACCGGAATCTGGTTCAGGGTCTCCATTTCCGCCATTTTCTGCCGGAGTTCGTGTCCGTTCATTTCCGGCATGCGCACATCCAGCAGAACGAAATCGATGTCATTGTTTTTCAAAGATTCCAGAGCCTCCAGTCCGTTAACTGCTTCAAGTAATTTCACATTTATTCCGTGAAACATACTTCGTAAGAGCGTACGGTTAAAGGGTTCATCATCGACGATCAATACCGTTTTATCTTTCAGGAAGGAGAAATCTGTCCGCGAAGGCGCGCGCGGAGCATCGATCTTTTCTTCTGTCACTTCGAATGGAATTTCTATGTAGAAAGTCGTTCCAATTCCTTCTTCACTATTCAGACGAATCGAACCATTTTGCTTGTCTATGATCTGTTTGGTAATACTCAGGCCCAAACCTGTTCCGCCATACTTTCTCGTTACGGTCAGATCTGCCTGCTCAAAGGGTTCGAAAATGCGTTCTTTTTGTCCGGGGGACATCCCGATTCCCTGATCCTGCACTTCGATCAAACAACGAATGTTTCGCGGATCAAGCTGCTCAAATTTCAAATCAATCGTAATCAACCCGTCTTTTGTGAACTTATTCGCATTACTGATCAGGTTGATGATGATCTGACGAAAACGCAGAGGATCACCCATTACATTCGGGAAAGGGTTTTCATCCAGTTCCACTACCAGGCGGTTATTTTTCTCCAGCACCTGCAATTCATATTGTTCGTGGAGCATCATGATTTCATTGGCAGGATTGAAAGCAATCGTTTCCAATTGAATGTGATCTTTTTCCAGTTTGGATAAATCCAGGATTTCGTTCGTGATCTGGGAAAGGTGTTTCACCGAATTGCGGATGATCTTCACTTTCTTGGCAGCACTTTGATTCAAGGGCTCAAAGAAAAGCTGTTCCGTAAAACCTGAAATGGCGTTTAATGGTGTTCGGATTTCGTGACTCATCGTTGCCAGAAAGCGTGATTTTGCTTCTGTGAGCTGATCGCTTTTGTCCTTAGCCAGTTTCAACTGGTAGTTCGTTTCTTTCGATTTATTAAACAGTGTAATAATCAGAACCACGATCATGATGATCAACAAACTGGAAATAATACTGAAAAGAAAAATGATCTGGTTGGTTTCCGCAGCTACCTGTTTGGCATGTTGGGTTTCTTTCAGAAGCTCCTTTTTGTCGGACAATTCGATGGACTGAAAAATCTGACCGATCTCCTTACTCAATAAATTATTCTCCTGTTCCAGCGTCAATTTATAACGGTTCATCCTGGATTCTTTCGAAACCGCTGCCGTTTTAACCGACCGGATCTTCTGTGCAATCTCATTTGTACTTTGCGCGGCAATATCCGAAGCCTTTATTTTTACTTGTGGGGTTGACTGCTGGTGCACAACGGGAGCAGGAGTTGACGGTTGTTCTGTTGTTGTTTTTTTATTCTTTCGCTGAAACCATTTCTTTTTAGCCTCTTCCTGTTTTTGAGAAGGCTGAGACACAACAGGAGTCTGAGAAGACTGGGAATTCTGAAGTTCATTTACCTGGTCCCGGATTTCCATTTTGATTTTGGCAACCTGACTGGCATTTTCTACTTCATTCTCGACAATTGACATTGTTTCATTCACCCGGTTTTCATTTTTGATACTCATCAAAGTATCCAGGTTGAAGAAACGTGCCTGAACCAAAGCACTCAATTTCCGAATCTTTTTCTGATAGATCGAGTCTTCCGGTTTGTATGATTGCAATAAATTGATCTTGCGGTTTGTCTGTGATTCCAGGATCTCGAAATCCAAAGGTGCATCCGGATTATTTTGATACAAGTAGGAATAGGTCAAATTATCCGCTTTTAGAATATTGTTATTCAAATCGCGAACGATGAAGCGGCGGTTTTCTTTTAAATCTGTAGGAAGCGGGCTCTCGGAAACCTGCGAAAGCCGGTCGTACACCCAATATCCGGTTGTACAAACGAAGATCAGCAACAATCCGATTACGGCAAAAAGAATACGCTCAAAAAGAAGATTGTTCCTACCTTTTTTCATATCGACATGAATTTTCAATTTGAAAAATACGTCAATTTTTTGATTAAACCATTTTCAAAATGAATTTTAAGCGGTTTTTGATTCCATCGGATTTGATTCCGACTTCTATTTTGAAAGTGTTTTATCCGGGAAATCAAATATCTACCAAACCATTCTTAACGGCATACATCACCAGACCCGCAGCATTTCTGGAACCGGTTTTGAGGAGAAGATTGGCACGATGTCCGTTAACTGTTTTTACGCTGATGTAGAGTTTTTCCCCGATTTCTTCGGCAGTATATTGTTCACAGGTCAGCTGAAGGATTTCGATTTCCCGACGGGTCAGATCAGAGTTTGTCTGAACAACACTTTTCGTCCGTTTACCGAAATTTCGCTGGATTGCTTTCAGAGCCAATTGATTGATATACACTCCCTTTTGATGAATCGTTGTAATTGCCTGGTAAACTTCCAGCGGGTCGCTGTCTTTGACCAGATAACCGTGTGCTCCGATTTCTATTAATCTCGCTATAAAATGTTCGTCCTGGTAACCGGAAAGGATCAATACTTTCATTTCCGGAAAATGTTCGGCCAGATCAATTGTCAATTGTTCTCCCGAATAAGCTTTATTCCCATCCGCAGGAAGCGACAGGTCAACGAGCATCACATCCGGAATAGTTCCGGTTTCGTGCAAACGTTCAATGACAGAATAACCCTCACCGGATTCAAAAATGACTTCCAGTTCATCCCAACTATTCAAAATGGCTTTGATTCCATTTCTGAATAATAATTGATCTTCTACCAATCCGATTGTAATGTGTTCTTTCATCTTATGTTTCCAATTCAGCTTTTATCGATTGCAGGGGGAGATTCACCGTAGCATGAAAACCTTCCTGCCCGGTACCTAACAAAATATCTCCCTCCAAAAATAGTAGTCTGTTTCTGATATTCTTCAATCCGGCCCCTTTACCGATGCTTTCGGCAGGCAGTCCCTTTCCATTATCCACATAATGAATCGTTACTTCCTTTTCAGAACCTGTAATCGTTATTCTTAATTCTGTTGCTTCAGCGTGCTTGATCGTATTGTTAATCAGCTCCATGCAAACCCGGTACAAGGTCAGATCAATCAATTCGTCTTTCATGAATGCATGAATGTCATCGTTTGCATAGAAAATACTCCTGATTTTACCGGTGTTGTTCAATTGCTCGCAAACTGCTTCCAGCGTTTGGATTATTCCGAAGAGTTCCAATTGCGGCGGCATTAATTCGTGGCTGATCCGACGCATATTTTCGATGGAACTTTCTGTTAATTGCCGCACATTTTGAAGATCTGCAACCAATTGTTCATCCATGTGACCGTATTTACGTTCGGCCTGTAACAAATGCATCCTGGAAATGGACAATACTGCTCCCAGATCGTCGTGCATGTCCTGGGCAATGCGTTTACGCTCCTGTTCCTGGATTAAAATTCCGGATCTCAGCAGTTCCAGCCGGTGCTGATTTCTTAACGCTTCTTGCTTTAATTGCTCTCTGTAGAGATTTTTACGAAATTGCTGGGTTAGGAAAACCACTCCTGCGGCAATCAGGAAAACCATGCCAACAAAAGGGAACAAGGTTTCAATGAAAGTTATGTGGTGTTCTGTTTCCATAACGCTCTCCAGAAGTAACAGTACATAATTACGGAAAAAATTCCATGTATAATCCAAGTATAGCGACTCAATTCAGGATTTATCACCTGAATGATATACTTTCCGAAATAAGTCAGGAGGAGAGACGAGGTGTAATAAATGAAGACTCCCGAATTCATCAATTCGGCAGAACGCAGGTAATTCTTCAAATGTTCGGTCATCCGTTTGTCCATCAAAAAAACGTAGGTTGACAACGATAAAATGATCATCACAATACTTTCGACGGTCATTGCATTGGAATTGAAGGTATTCCAGGGATCTAAAAACAGAGTATTTAATACTGAAAATGCGCAGAAACCGATCATCAATGCATCAAGCACCCAAGAGCGGACATAGCCGCTCAGGATGCTTTTATACATAAAAACCAATAAAACGAAACGTAGGGGAACTAAAAAATGCAGGATTGGCAGGTTGTTTACATGGAGAAACCAAAGCACTAACGAAATGATCTGCAAAACTCCTGTAAGAACCAAATACCACGCGAGAATTTTTAGTTCCGGTTTCAACTTCTTCCAGATTCCTAAAGCATACAATGCAATAGCAAATAGTGGAAGATGAAACAATATTAAAATGAATTTGGTATTAATCAAGGTTGGGGTTTAGGTTTGATAAATGTGTATAATGGACTCGTATAATCACACGTATTCGGGCAAGGTGCGATCAGGTCCAAAACGTAGCTGCTTGTTTTAGCCGGGCAAGCAACACTGTCCATCGGATTAAAAAAGAGATCCACATTATTTTCAACCGGTGTCAGGTACATTCTGAATTTCCCTTCGGTATCCAATCCTAAATACGCTCTGCAGCTTGTATAACGTGGCTGTGTTGTAAGCGTATCAATTCCCATTACTTCCATCATATCCATTGCGGAGATTTTGTATGCTCTGAGGTAGTTGTACTTTTTGTTGAAAGCTTTTAAATTATCAATGGCAGCATCAATATGAACTTCATTTGCCGTACTGCTCAGGTAATGTTTACGCAATTCCTTCTTTATTTCGTCTTTCGAGTCTTTTGAGACAAGAGGCATGATTACCAAAACTGCCAATACGATGTTAAGGAGTACGGAAGCGATCAAAATTGTCTTTTTCATAATTTCAAGTCGTTTTTATCAAGAATAATTTAAAAATTGCAATTTCTAACTCTTAGAAATCTGAGTCAAATCTATACAAAACTTCCACTTGTCTCACAGACACGTTCCAAAAAACAGGTATAAATACCTGCAAAAAACAAAACAAACAGATAAATCTAACCGTTTGGCAAAACAAACAATTTAAAACCTGTTTCAGTATATTAAACGGGGAACCGGAATAGACTATTACGAAAGAAAAGGCGTTTCCCGTTTCTCAAAGGGAAACGCTTTTCGATTTTGAAAATCTGTTGACTCTTTACTCTCAAGAGGACAAATCAGAAGCGTAATTTATTCCGACGAAACCCTTGAATATTCCGCCATAAATAATCTATCTTCAGCCGTGTTGGGATTACAAACCCCTATTGCGCTACATTTCTTTTTCAGTGATATTGGTTAAAATAGAAATGCTATTTTAATACCTGTTCATTTGGTTTTTGGATTCCGCCCCCGTTTGGTAAATGGAGACGGATTCCACTTGAAAACCACTGCTAATTTTACATCTGCAAATCTGGAAAGAATCCCAAGTGGATTTAACAGTAGAAATACCGGATTCAAAAAACAGGTATAATTACGGGGTTTTTGATCATTTCGCTAAAAAACCGGGCAGAATGCCCCCCTTTGATCCCGGGGAAAGAAAAAACACCGCAAAATCATGACTTCAGGCTCATTGACTTTTCTGTCTTTGTCCGCTTTCCTGTAACTTATTTATGTTCCGGTCGTCTAAAGGATAGATTTCAAACAAACTAAATGAACAGAACAGCTCTTCTTCTTTTGATTTTTGCGGTCCTCGCGGGTATTTCCAAACCTGTTTACGGGCAAACAAAGCAAATGGAATACCGCTACGAAACGAGTATCAAAAACCGTCCGGACGACAAGCTTTCTGTTCGATTAAAAATCAGTGGTTTTTCTGAAGACACGCTCACGTATTGTTTCCCGAAAATCGTTCCGGGAATTTACGGGGCAATGAATTTCGGGCAGTACATCTCGTCTTTTGAGGTTTTCGACAAAAAAGGAAAAAAACTCAGAGTGGAACAAAGCGATCTGAATTCCTGGAAAATCTATGATGCCAAACAGATCGCAAGTCTTTCCTATCGGGTGGATGATGCCTGGGAGGCTTTCGATGAGAAAATGGAATCTGGTTTTTATCGCTCGGCGGCAAGTTCATTCAGCGACAGTTCTCTGGTCATTACTCCGAACAGTCTTTTCGGGTATTTCCGCGGCCATATCAATCACCCGGTCAAAGTAAGCATTCAAAAAGGACTCCATTTGTATCCGGCAACAAGTCTGAAAAAAACAATCAAACCGGATCAGGATCTCTTCACGGCGGATAATTATCATCAACTGGTAGACAACCCGATTTTGTATGCGATTCCGGACACAACGATGATTCACCTGCCGGGAATTTCGGTCGAAGTTGCTTGCTATTCCACTTCCGGAAAACGCATCTCCAAAGACATTGCCGAATACATCCGCCCGCTTTTGATCGCTCAAACAAAGTATCTGAATAACAAACTTCCCGTAGATCACTACACGTTTATTATTTACCACAATCTTGCAAAAAACAGCAACCATTTAATCGGAGATGGGTTGGAACATTCCAATTCGACATTGATTTTGTTATACATGCCTTTGGATCTCGAAACGATCAAGCAGAATGTTTACGGAATTGCGAGTCATGAGTTTTTTCATACCCTGATGCCATTGGGCTTGCACTCACGTGAAATTGAGAATTACGATTACAACGATCCGAAATTTTCAAAGCATTTATGGCTCTATGAAGGAATGACGGAATACTTTATGATGCACATGCCTGTGAAAACGGGGTTGAAAACGGAAAAAGAGTTTTTGAATACCGTAGAAGAAAAAATGATGACCATGAAGGAGTTCAACCCGAACCTTGCACTTACGGAATTAAGTCTTCATCCGATGGAAATGCAGGACGAATATTACAATGTTTACCTGAAAGGAGCTTTAATCAATCTCTGCCTGGATATCAAATTGCGGGAATGTTCCGGTGGAAAATATGGGGTAAAGGATTTGGTGCTGCAATTAACTGAGCGCTACGGCCAGGGGAAACCGTTTGAGGATGACAAACTCTTTTCGGAAATCGTGAGCATGACCGGTTACAAGGAGCTTGAGCTGTTTATCACCAACTACATTGAAGGAACGGAAGCACTTCCGCTGGAAGAAATGTTGCTCAAAGCGGGATTCAAGGTGGAAAACGGCCAGATCACGGAAGTTGAAAACAGCACTCCTGAACAGCAAAAATTGCGTGCAGACTGGCTTCGGTAGGTTCTAAGAATAACGAATCTCCATGGCAGATTCGCCCTTTTCGATCAGTGCTGCAATTCTTTCCGGATGTTTGTGAATGAAAAAATGATCTCCCGGAAGCAGTGCAAAATGTGCAGGTCCGACAGTATATTTTTTCCAGTTATTGATTCTGTTGGTAAATAGTTCGTCGTTTCCCATCACGAAAAAAGAGCTTGTGCGAATCCGAACCTCATCCCACCGGATTGATTTGTACAGTATTTCGAAATCAGAACGGATGGGTTTACTGAAAAACGCAAACATATCCTGATCTTCCAGTAATTCCCTGGGAGCACCTCCCAAACGGAGTAATTCTTCTTTCAACTGGTGATCATTCATCTGATGCCGTTGGAAATCCAGGTCAGTAGTCACTTCGGGTCCCGCACTTCCCGTTCCTACAAAACGCAAAGGGGGATCGGCAAGTTCTTCGAGTTTACGAACAACCGCCAATCCCAATAAGGTTCCCATGCTGTGTCCGTATATCACATACGGAGTTTCAGGGTTCATACGCAAGCTCTTAATCTGCAGGCAATAATCTGCTATCGCCTCTGTGCTCGTTTTGAGTAATGCTTCCTGTATGCGTTTCCCACGCCCCGGCAATTCCAGCACGTGTACTTCAGTGGTAGAACTGAAATGCGGTTTCAAAAAATGGAACGAATAGCTGTTTCCTCCCGCAAAGGGCAAAATAAATACCTGCATGTCACTGATCATTTCCGGTTCGAAAATGGCATTCGCTTGTTCTGCCAACAGTTGTCTTCTCCGAAAATTATTGCGCTGCGATATTCGCAAACGACCAGATTAAATGGCTTACATCTGCAATGGTACGCAAATCCGCATTTTCCAAATCGATTTCATTGAAAACCTCTTTGACAGCATTTTCATATTCAGTCAGCGCATCTTTATGGCTTTCTTCATACGCTTTTCGCGAGTCGTACTGACCAGTTGTAAAACGACGTTCTGTTTCAATCTGTCCGCCTTCCGGATGAGTGCCTGCAAGCATTGCTCTTTCGTATTCAGACTTCAACTCAAAATGACTTTTCTCCAGTTCTTTGGAGATATCTTCGCGCGCTCTGACCAATTTCTTTAATAAAGCTTCCAGTTTAACCTGCACGCTTTCTTCTAATTTCAATGTTTCGACACTTTCAAGTGCTTCCCAAACGTTTTTCTTTTCAACCATGATTTTATCGTTTTAAAAATTAATACATCCTAATTATTGAACTCCGAGAAAATGCAGTTGGTGATCTACCAATTTCTGAGGAGCTGTAAAAACTGCAATGTGAGGACCTTGTTCCTCTTCAATGTAAATGGCATGCGGTAAAAGTTTGCCCAGGTAATTTGAGCCATCAGGATGAGCCGTATTGTCTTCTTTACTCGTTACGATCAACACCGGCAATTGTAAACCCTGTGCCAAAGCAGTTGCATCAATAGACATCAGTTCTCCGTTGAGTCGGGAATAATTGTAGAACAATTCCGGAGAAGCATACGGATACAAAACCAGATGCGCGATTTCTTCGGACAAGGCGTTCAACACACTCGGTTTCGACATCAGCTGTTTGTGGATCATTGCGGCATCGCTTCTGGATTTAGCTCCCATATTCATCAGTGAAAGCGTATTTTTCTGATGCAGTGTTTTTTCGGAAGCCGGTCCGAAATCCAGGTCACCATGCCAGGAACTCAGTGAAGCAAAACGCTCCTCAGCGATTTGGCAGGCATTCAATGCAACAACTACGCCCCCACATAAACCAAGCAGATGCACGCTGTCAAATTCCCAGTGATCAATCACCGAAAAAAGGTCTTTTGTCTGATCTTCCAAACTGAATGGAACATCTTCCAGTTTATTCGGATCTACAAACAAACCGCGCGCTTCCCAGTTAACTACGAAATAATGTTCCGACAATTTCCTCAACCAGTTGATGTACAATTCTTTCGGCATCCCGCAGGGTGGAACCACCAATAAAGGTTCATTACTGACATCTCCCATATGATAAACCCGCAAGGGAATATTGTCGTGACTGAGTACCTGAATTTCCTCCGGAGTTTCATTTTTAAACGCCAAAGTATCTTTCCCGGCCTGTAATTCCAATGCAATGAAATTGCTTACAGCCATCTCAAAAGAAGTGATGTCATCCGGTGCCTGATTCATAAATCGTAATTCTTTACGATCTGAATTTTTACCACATACAAACGCTTGTTGCAATTGTTCTTTCAGCTCTGTTACCCGCTCCGAATCTTCAGAAATTACAACTCTCGGACTTCCTTCAATTACCGAAAGAATCGGAAAAACAGATGAGATCAGTGCTGATCTTTCACCTTCAATTTCCTTTGTTTCTATCATATTTCTGTAGTTTAAACCCAATCTGGGTTGGTTGTCAATTCATTTTCGGATTCTCCTGTATTGATGGTAGAAACCGGTTCGAACAACAGGATATGTGCTTCTTCTTCAGCAACGGGCATGTGTTCTACTCCTTTCGGAATGATCCCGAATTCTCCTTCGTTCAATACCAGTTCTCCATCTCTCAGTTTGATCACGATTCTTCCCCGGATAACCAGGAACAGTTCGTCTTCATCGTCATGCTGATGCCAGCAAAATTCCCCCCGAAATTTTGCCAGCTTCACATGTTGTCCGTTTAATTCACCAACAATTCCGGGCGACCAGAATTCATGAATCAAATCGAACTTTTCAGCAAGAGTCACTTTATAAGGATGCCTCTTCATATTTTATCAGATTCTTAAATGGAACACCTGTTGTTGTTTCCTTCAATATGCGGTTATGCTCGTATTGATTTTCTCCTGAAACTTCCACGCAACCGAATCTTTCCAGGGAGATTGCTCCTCCGTATTCGTTGATTTCGGAAAGTCCCGGATAAACCTTTACTGTTGAGGGCACGTAACGCGCTACGTATCCCAAACGCATATTGTCTGTTTTTCCTTCGTGCGGATGAGAAGCGTGCATCAAAGTAGACCAGAAGATGATAAACTGACCGGCTTTCATTTCCATGGAAACAGCTTTTTCTTCATCCGGTTTCCAATTCGGATCTTTCTGCAATTGACGGTAATCATATCCGAAGAATCCGCGTCTCATTCCTTCTTTTTCAACGTTTTCGTTTTTCGAAGGATCATATTCCATTTGTTTTGTTTCATCGTAGAACATTTCTTCGTGTGTTCCGGGAATAAACTGTAAACAAGCTGTTGATTTATCGGTATTTGTAAATGCTGTCCAAACGGTAATTGTACCACCGAATTCTTCCGCTTCCGGCCATAAAATCTGAGGCTCACCACCTGCATTCGCAAATGTATCTGCCTGGTGCCAATCCGTACCTTCGTCTCCCGGGTATTTCGGGAAAAACTCACTTCTCCAGCATAACAGGTTATCACCCAACATACTGCGAACGCGGTCTACGATTTCTCTGCGGCATACATGCTCCGCCAAAAATTGATTGTCCAGATGACGGTCATAATTGGCAATGTTCGTATTTGCCGAAATACTTTCATCATCGGGATAAACTGCATTTGAACGATCCAATAAAGCCAATCGCTCGCGCTTCCAAAGTTGTTCTATTTCTTCCGGTGTGTAAAGGGTAAATGGTCCAGCGTAACCATTCTTTCTGAAATCTTCCAGTTCCTGCTGTGTCAATTTGAATTCTTTCATTTCACTTCTTTTTGGTTATTATTCATTATTTAACTGAACTTGCGTCGAAACATGTTTTTCAATCGTTTTGGTAAATAGTTCGAACGTAAGACCTTCGATAAACTCTTTCATTTCAAGTTTTATCGCTAATATTTCTTTGGTTTGTTGAATCAGTTGGATCAACTGAAGCGAGGTTCCGCCCAGATCAAAAAAATCTTGTTTTTCCGGCAGTTCTTCCAGTTTCAAAATGCTCTTCCAGATATTTTTAGCCAGACCTCTTGCCACTTCAGCAGAATAAGCTTCCAATGTTAATCCACTAACAAATCCGCCCATATTCAGCTGCACACCAAAGTTCTGCTTCGTTTGCTGCATCAGTTGGATGAGTTGCAATGAAGTACCTCCGATATCGAAAAAGTCTGCTCTTGAGTTCAGCACCTGTTTTTGCAATACTTCTTCCCAAATGGCAAGCGATTGTTCGGATACAGAACCTGCTTTTTTCGTGTGAGATGCCGCTTTCTGCTTATCCAAAACCTGCTGAATCATCCACTTTTTATCCAGTTTTCCGTTCATGGTTTTGGGATATGTTTCCCATAACACATGCGTAAAAGGAACCATGTGAACCGGAACCCGGTTTCGATACGCATCTGAAAGTCGATTGATCAAACTCTGACCTTCTTTCTCAGAAAGGGCTCTGCGGGTAAGTACAAAATTGATCAGGCGTTCATCACCGGGACCAAAATCTGCCTTCAGAATCACCGAATCCGTAACCTCTTCGTTTTCTTTGGAAATACTTTCCAATTCGCGTGGTTCGATGCGGAAACCGTTCAATTTGATCTGATCATCACTGCGACCAATGTAATAGTATTGCCCTCTTTCGTCTTTGTAAGCCAAATCGCCTGAACGATACATTTTCAGATTTTCACCCTTGATCACTTTCGTTACAAAACGTTCTGCATTCAATTCCGGTCTGTTGTGATAGCCTACCGCAACTCCCGCACCAGACACATACATTTCACCCGGTGAACCAACAGCTACAGGTGCTCCGGCTTCATCCAACAAATGAATGGTCAGATCCGGAATCGGCAAACCGATCGGGCAAGCTTCTCCAGCACGGATTTCTTCGCGGAAGATCCGTTTGTAAGTGACGTGAACCGTGGTTTCCGTGATACCATACATGTTGATCAGCTGTGGAGCTGCATCCCCATGTAGTTCTACCCATTCATTTACCAGGTCATATTCCAGCTTTTCTCCTCCGAAAATAATGTATCGGATTGCAGAAGAATTGTTTTCAACTTGTTGATCGACCTGAACAAAATTCCGGAATGCACTTGGTGTTTGGTTCAGAACCGTAATTTTCTGATCATGTACTAATTGGTAGAAACGTTCCGGTGAACGGGTTACTGCGTACGGAACAACAACCAATTCCGCTCCGTAAAGAAGTGCTCCCCAGATTTCCCATACCGAAAAATCGAAGCAAACAGAATGAAACAAAGACCATTTATCGGATTTATTGAACCCAAAAATCGGATCTGTCTGTTCAAAAAGACGAAGCACATTCTGATGCGTGACCAATACTCCTTTTGGTTTACCGGTCGTTCCGGAAGTATAAATCATGTATGCATTTTCTCCGGATTCAACCGTCTTTTTCTCTGTTTTTGCAATTTTATCCGTGTCAGCTGCAGTGTCTAGCAAAATGACAGAAGTTCCCTCCAGGTTAAAAAGGTGAACGTTTGTCGGTGCGCAGAGAAGTACCTTTGCTCCTGAATCTTCCAGGAGAAAATTGCGTCTTTCCCGCGGATAAGCCGGATCCACCGGAACATAGGTTGCTCCGGCTTTCAGAATACTCAGAATACCAACAATCATGTCGTTGTTCCGGTCAAAGCACAAAGCCACAAAATCATTGGCTCCGATTCCTGATTCGATCAATTTCCCCGCATAATAATCTGAAGCCTTATCCAATTCGGCGTAGGTAACTGTTTTAGTGTCGCAACGAAGAGCTATGCTTTGAGGATTCTCCAGCGCCCGTTGCAAAAACAGCCCATGTAAGCTTTTTTCATCTATTCTTTCCATGGTCATTATCGTTTACTTTATTTGAAGGATATGAATACCGCGGGTAGCGTATTCATTGAAGTATTGGCTCACTTCAACCAATCTGCGCAGATCCGCATCTTCAGCCTGAACCCGTTTCCAGACATCACTCAATGCAGCTACGTAAGCATTTTGGATCTCTTCCCGCTCAGATTCTGCTTCTTTACTCAAATCAGCCTGAGTGGATTGAAATCCTTTTTCTACATCGAGCAATTTGCTCTTTCCATCTTTGTCTGCCGGGTCCGAACTTTTACGCACTTCTTCCTGGTAGTCGATCTGTACTTTCTGCAATTTGTACTGAGCTTCCAGTTCATTGTTTTTCAACTTGCTGAAACAATCATTGAAAGCAAAGTCTAAGTACTTCAACACATCAGTCACCTGGTCATCAGCAACGACTTTTTCTTCCGGAGCCTTCGTTACTTTCTGTTCACGAGCTCCTTTTTTGCCAAGGTCATTCTTAGCGTTCTCTTCATTTTCCATATTCAGTTATTGTTTAGTGATTCAAAAAATTTATTTGGCCGGTTACATTGATTCTATTTTCGTGATTAATTCTTCTGCATTGGAAAGGTTCACTGCCTGGTAAACCACAATTTCAACTGCCATTTTCTCCAGTTCCGGTGCTTCAAAAATGATTTTAACCGGTAATCTCACTCCAAACTCATCCAAAATGCGGGATACCAATCGGGTAGCCAGAAGGGAATGACCGCCGAGATCGAAAAAGTTATCGTGGATGCCAACGGCTGATACACCCAGGATTTCTTTCCACAATTCCGCCAGTTTTTGTTCGAGAGGTGTTTTCGAAAGTGCATCCTCATCGTCATTTTGCAGTTGCGGAAGCGGTAAACCGGAAAGTAAGAGGCGATCTATCTTCCCACTCGGTGTTTTTGGCAATTCGGTAAGCAGAATAAAACGGGAAGGAATCATGTATTCCGGTAAGTATTCTGCCAGGAATTTCTTCAAATCCGGCAATTCTTCCAAACCGTTTGCTGTTATTATGTAACAAACCAACATACGCTCCGCTGAATTATCTCCGTAAAATACGACTACCGCTTCCCGGATATCGTCGTGGGTTGTCAATACCGATTCAATTTCTCCAGGCTCAATCCGGAAGCCTCTTATTTTTACCTGGTTGTCGATTCTTCCGATGAATTCAATATCACCGTTTTCCTGAAAGCGGGCTTTGTCTCCGGTTTTATACATTTTGGTACCGTCTGCAGCAAAGGGATCAACAACAAATTTCTCATCCGTTTTCTCCGGCTGATTGTGATAACCCGTAGCAACCTGTTCCCCACCGATACACAATTCTCCTACCAAACCAACACCAACGGGTTGATCGTATTTATCCAGGATGTAAATCGTATTGTTCATCAAGGGTTTTCCGATCGGAGGAAGTGCTTCATCCAGCTGTTCCCGGCTTTCTAAGAAATGACTTGTAACAATATGTGTTTCAACGGGTCCGTATTGATTTTCCAGCACACACCCTTTTGTATTGGAAACCCAGTGTTTGATTTCCGGAGTCATACGAAGTTGCTCTCCGGCTGTTATTAATTGTTTCAGCGGTGGATAAATTCCGGAGATCTTTACCGCATTCGCCAACTGATCCAAAGCCACAAAAGGCAGGAACATCCGTTCAACGGCATGTTTTTCCAATAATTCCAGGCATTTGAAAGGATCTCCCTTTTCCTCAATATCCAACATGACCAATGTTGCTCCGACAGCCCAGGTACTGAATAATTCCTGGAACGAGACATCAAAACTGGTAGGTGAAAACTGCATGGTTGGCAATACACGGTTTCCGGATGCCTGAATCTGCCATTCGATCAGGTTACACACTGCTTTATGCTGCATCGGAACTCCTTTCGGTTTTCCGGTAGATCCCGAAGTATACAACACGTAAATTAAATCTTCTGCCGTGGAATATTCTTCCGGTTTTTCAAGAGAATAGCCCGATGCCGGAGATAATTCTTCCTCACTCACCACAATCAGTTTACCTTCCCACGCTTCAAACTGTGGTGCAACAAATTGGTCTGCCAGTAATACCTGTGCATTCGAGTCTTCCAGCATGTAGCACAAGCGCTGAATCGGGTATTTTTTATCCAGGGGAACAATCACTCCGCCCGCTTTGAAAACAGCCAGGGTCAGCATCATGAGTTCCGGCGACGGATCGTGGCAAACCGCCACACGGATTCCGCGTCCAACACCGTGACTTCTTAACAATCTTGCCCATTGATTCGCCGCCTGATCGAGTTTTTTATAGGTCCATTCCGTATCGTGATAAGCAACGGCAATTTGATCCGGAAAGCGCCCAACTGCATCTTCAAAGAAGTGATGAATGCAGGCAAATTTTGTTTTTTCCTCAGCTGTTTCATTCCAGGTATGAACTACCTGCGAATATTCTTCCGAATCCAGCATGTTCAGGTTATGAATTCCCTTTTTCGGATCTTCGCTGATTGCGGACAACAGGTTCACAAAATGACTCAAAAAACGCTTGATGGATGTGTTTTCGAATAAATCGGTGTTGTATTCTGCGATCAGCTGCATTCCTTTTTTCCCTTCGATTGCATGCAATGTCAGGTCGAATTTGGAAATGCTGTGTTCTACATCGGAAATGATTTCATTGGATGTAGCCGTTTCCTGCTCGTCAATTTCAGTCAATCCGACATTATGGAACGAAAACATGATCTGAAAGAGTGGATTGAAAGACGTATTTCGCTGTGGCTGGATCAATTCAACCAGTTTCTCAAACGGCATTTCATTGTGTTCCTGCGCAGCATTCCAGGTTTTCTTCACCGCGTCAAGCAAATTTTCAAAACTATCCGTTTCATGAAACTGACTTCGGACAACCAGGGTATTGGTGAAAAATCCAATCAATTCTTCCAGTTCGGGTCTGTTTCTGTTTGCTGCGGGAATTCCCACCGGTAAATCCGTACGATCCGTATAGCGGAACAATAAGACATTGTATGCCGCCAGCATGACTGTGAAAAGTGTGGTGTGATGTTCTTTCCCTATTTCACGCAAGTCACGTACAATCTCCGGTGAAAGATCCACTTTTACAGCGCTTCCGGCAAATATTTGATATTGTGGTCTCCGCTTGCTGATTGGTAATTCCAACAACGAAGGAAGATTTTTCAGGTTTTCACGCCAATAGTTTTCCAGGCTCTCCAATCTGCTCCCCCGTAAAAGCCGGCGCTGCCAGATTGCAAAATCCGGGTATTGAATGGAAAGCGGGTTCATCGGTGAAATGCTTCCCCGAACATGACTATGATAACGTTCCTGAATCAATGTATTCAATAAATTCAGCGACCAGGCATCTGAAATAATATGATGCATCGTCAAAACCAATAAGTATTGATTTTCACCTGCGATAATGGCTTTATAACGAAATAAAGGTCCTGATTCGAGATCAAAAGGTTTTGTCAATTCCAACTGACACAAGCGCGCAATGATTGTATCTCTCTGAACGGGATCTGCGACTTCGCGTAAATCTTCTACTTCCAAAACTACTTCACCCGGTTCGTGAATGACCTGGAAAGGTCTGTCGTTGTGAAAAGTAAACGTGGTTCGCAAGGCTTCCTGCTGTGAGATCACATCGGAAATAGCCTGTTCGAGTAAGAATTTTTCCGGTATTTCATCAAATCTGCAGATCGTTATGACGTTGTAAAACGATGTTCCGGGTTCGAACTGATCCAAAAACCACAAACGTTCCTGCATGTAGGACAACGGAATTCGTTCCTTATTCTGAACCACCACCAACGGAGGCAAGCGTTTGGATTTTTGTTCCGCTGAATCATTCACCAGGTAACTATCAATATAAAGTGACAGTTCTTCAATGGTCGGATGATCCAGGAAATAACCTACGGGAATTTCAATTCCGTAAAGCTGGCGCACACGTGAAAGCAGCTGCATGGCAATCAGTGAAGCTCCTCCCAGATCGAAGAAATTATCCCGAATCCCGATTCGCTGCTTTTCCAATACTTCTTTCCACAATTCAACCAGATTGTGATGTGTATCTGTAACCGGTGGAACGTAAGTCGAATGCTGTTGTTTTGCCTTTACGATTGTGCTCAGTCTTTTTGTGTCGACCATTCCATCCTTCTTCATCGGAAGAGCGTCAATTGCGATTATCGTTGCCGGTGTCATATAATCCGGAAGCTTGATCTGATCCAGAATTGATTCCAATTCCGTGTTACGATGAAGCACCATGCATGCAAGCAGTTTACTTCGACCGGAGTCTTTGTATTCGTGAACAAACACATCTTTCACTCCTTCCAGTCCGTGTAAGTAATTTGTTATCCGTTTCCGGTTCAGTCTGATACCTCCGATCACAGATACATCTGAAGCCGGAGATTTCTCCTGATAAATTGTTTGGAATTGATCGTTTTGCAATTTGAGTGCAGGATTCGCAAAAAATGCACGTGCCAGACACACGTAATTCTCTACAAACTCGTGCATCATTTCCAGTTCAAAAATATCTGTGGAATACTCCAGCGTTCCCTGAATCTGATTGGATGACTCCCCGACAGACATGGACAAATCGAACTTCGAAGTCTTGTTCGAAAACGATTCTTTGGTAACTCCTTCATCCGAGTCTTTTTGCTGACTGTCGTGCAATTCCTGATGTGAAAACATCACCTGGAACAACGGATGATATGCTGCAGATCTTTCCGGTTTCAATTCGGAAATCAGCATTTCAATGGGCATTTCCTGGTGTGCGAAAACATTCAGCAGGTTTCGTTTGGTATTTTTCAGTAAGGTTTTAAATGTTGTATTGGGCTGAATTTTTGTTCGGATCACCGTTGTATTCACAAAATAACCAACCACGCGTTCCAGTTCCGTATGCGAACGATTCGAAACCGGGATTCCCACCACGATGTCTTGTTGTTTGGAATACCTGTAAAGCAGGACTTTAAAAACAGTAAGCATCGACATGAATACCGTCACACCGGATTCCTGAGAAAAATGGCGGATTTTTTTGGTCAAATCTTCCGGTAATACAAAGCTGATGCTGTTTCCCTGATAAGATGGTTTTTGCGGACGGATTTTACTTTCCGGTAATTGCAGCAAGGGATGAACTCCTTTGAGTTCTTTTTTCCAGAATCGCAGGAGTTTCTCGAGATGATCTCCTGTGAGACGTTTCCGCTGCTCCAATGCGAAATCAGCGTATTGCATGTTTATTCCGGCCAACTCGGGAATACTGCCGACAGTCATTGCTTCATAAACATGTTTGATTTCCCGGATCAATAAATCATGCGATTTTCCGTCGCTGAGTAAGTGATGCATGTTCACAAACAACCAGGAATACGAATTCCCGAATTGCAAAAGCATGGTATGCAGAACCGGGCCGTTTTCCAGATCAAAGCCCCGGGAAGAAGCTTCTGAAATGATTTCATTTGCTTTTTTTACAGCTTCTTCGTTGTCTTTTAGATTTATTAATTCCAACGAAAAATCCTTAGAATCCGTCACCACTTGTACCGGACGACCGGAATCTGAAAAGAAACGGGATCGCAGCATTGGGTGACGTTCTACCACAAAAGTCAATGCGCGCTGCATGCTTTCCGGGGAAACCAATTGTCCGAACGGAACAACAAGCGGAACATTGTAAATAGGACTTTCCGGATTCAGTTGATACAAATACCATAAATTCTCCTGCCCGTATGACAAGGGGAATTCTTCCTGTGAAACCAGTTTTTCCAACCAATCATCTGCTTCAATTGGATTTGTTGAATTAGTTGGTTCGGAATTCAGAACCTCTTCCTGGTATGTTTCCAAAAATGCAGAAAACTCTTGCAGGGAGGGATAGGTGAACAATTGATTGATTTCAATGGACAAATCGAAATACTTTTGAATCCGGTTGAGCACCTGAAAAGCGGTCATGGAATTCCCTCCCAGGTCGAAAAAATGATCTTCGCGGTAAATTTTCTTTACATCCAACACTTCTTTCCAGATTGCACTCAGTGTAACTTCCATCGGGGTAAGAGGCAATGATCTGTCAGCATGAACAGGAACCATTTTCGCGAGTCCGTTTTCAGAAACTTCCGCATTCAGGCTTGAAAGGTATAAATCGCTCATCAGCCAGTAATAATTCTCCCGGAGTTGCACCCTGATTCTTTTTGCTAGTTCGGAGTGTGCTTCCGTACCGTCAATAACTGCCAATACTTTTTGTTCGTCCAGGGAAACCGAAGCAGCAATTATTCCTTCTACCTGATTCAACGCTTTTTCCAGCGTATCGAGATTCAGAAAACGCCCTTTTAGTTTTACAAAACGGTCTACATTCCCGAGAACCCGGATTTTACCCGTTTCGCTGATCAATGCTTCATAGCCAACCGGACGAAGTTCGACATCACTTGCCTTACCGGAAATTTCGCCCATCCACAATTGCCCTCTGACATTGATTGGCAACAGGTTTTCATACTGATCCACCACATAGGCAACCTGATTTCCGAAAAGCTGTTTTTTCGAAATCACCTGTGGCATGTTTTCCAAATCAGCATCCGTCAGTTCAAATTCTGCTTCGACAGCCAGTTTCTCCAAAAAGAGCAATTCTCCGTGCGAATGGAAAGCCAGTTCGGAAACAGGCACATCCGGATGTTCAGCAATGGCATCCAACAACTGCAAGAAATGATGTAAGAAAACACTGATAAATCCGGAGGAAAAAATGTCGGTATTGTATTCACAAACTCCGGTAACCGTATCGTCATTTTCATGAAGGATCATCGTCATATCAAATTTCGAAGTTCCGGGCTGTAGCTTATCTACTACAAATGATTTATTTTTTCTTCCATCTGCATTTAAGTGCACATTCAAATCGGCCAAACCACCGGAATATCCTCCCGCAACGGATTGTTCCAAAGAGAAAACCAATTGAAACAAGGGGTGATGATCGGAAGTGCGTTCAATGTGTAATTCCTCCAGAATTTTCTCAAACGGAATTTCCTGGTTGTCCTGTGCATTCAATACTTTTTGCTGCACATTGCGGAACAAGGATTTGAAATCCTGCTTCATGTCCATCTGCGTGCGGATCAACAGCGTATTCACAAAATATCCCACCAGATTTTCAACCTCGGAAAAGGTTCTGTTCGAAACCGGTGTACCGATTACCAAATCGTGTTCGTTGGTATAATTCGCAACCAATAGTGCGTATGCAGAAAGTAAAGCTGAAAACAAACTTCCGTTTTCCTCCCGGCATAAGGAATTGAGTCGCTCAATGGTTTTCTTCGAGATGTGGAAGTATTGGGATTCTCCCGAAAAGCCCAGAATTTCCGGGCGTGATCCGGTATTCGGAAAAGTCACAACCTGCGGAACTCCTTCCAGTTCTTTTTTCCAAAAAGAGACTTGTTCTGCCAGTGAACCGTCAGCAAGGTTGTTTCGCTGCCATTCTGCAAAATCACCGTATTGAACCGGAACCGGAGGTAAATCGACGGATCTTTTTTCTTCATAGGCTTCATACAATGCGCGAATTTCAGAAGAAAGCAATTCCAATGTCCAGCCATCCGAAATGATGTGATGGATCACACAATGCACACAGTACTCACTATCTTGTAAACGGATGATGTGTATTTTAAACAAAGGTCCTGTTGTGAGGTCTATCGGAGCATTGCTTGCTTTCGAGATCTGATTATTCAATTCAGCATGGCGCTTTTCCGGTAAAAAATGCCGCAAATCATCTATCGTGATTCGTGGATGAACAGAAGGCGTTATGATCTGCATTGGTTTTCCGTGCCGAAGCTGAATGGTTGTTCTCAATGCTTCATGTCTGCGTGTCAGTTCGTAAACAGCCCGTTTGAAAACCGGCATATTGAGTTCCTGAAAGTGCATCACAAAACTGAGGTTGTAGATCGGGCTTTGCAGAACCATCTGCTGCGCAAGCCACAATCTTTCCTGCGAATAGGACAAAGGAGCTGTTTCCTTCTGCAAACGTTTCGGAATTTTTCCGGTTACGCCGGAATCCAGCCATTTACGCGAAGCAGCTTCCAATTCTGACAGGTTCTCCCTGTTCAGATTCCGTATGCGTTGTTCAATACTTACCGGATTGTTTTTCTTCGACATAACTTTCAAATTAGATGTATTCATTGTTGTTGGAAGCAAGCTTTCGAACATTGGTTTGTTGAAGCGCAAAGGTTTTGACTTCTTCTAATCCAACTTCGCACACTTCCAATTGTCCGAATGGTTTTTCTGCCGTGATATAAGCCACATGTTCTTCGTCGAGCGCCAGGTTTCTGAAATACCAGCGATGCGTTCCATAGGCAATTTGGTGATGATCAATTTCAAGCGACTGAAAAGGAATGAAAATTCCCTTTCCATCTACTTTTGCTGCGCTTTCCTTCAAAGTCCACAGATGATAAAACCGTCTGTTGGGATTGGAAGAATTGACCACCCAATTCCATTCCTTGTCATTGAGGATATGTCTGAATTCCTGTAAATCAACCGGCTGTGTATATTCCACATCTACCCCGATACGGCCTTCTCTACTGATAGAACAAATGATGTAATTGCCTGAATGTGTAATATTGAAATCCACACAATCGGAAAGATAAGGTCTGCCGTTTTCGTCTGCCTGCAGCATCTCCGGGTCGTAATTAACATATCCGAGTTTTTCCAGGGAATAGAACAGCATTAATTTCCCGGCTGCTTTTCTGAAACGATCCTGCCAATGGTACTGTTTGTTTACAGTTTCCTGCAGATTTTCAGGTAAAAACCGAACCAATTCCTGCCATTCGGGTTCTTTGCTCCGATGATCGAAACACATATAAAAGATCGCTACGTCGTTCATATTTCAGTTCTTGAGATAGTAGTAGTTTCTATTTTTCGGATCTTTAAAAGATCTTTCCTCCTATTTTTACAGGAATCAACGGAGTAAGAATCGTTGCTTCCCCACTGTCGGCTTTGGGAAACTGAGCGCCCAAAATAAGCACTTCAGAAAGGGTATCTCCCATTTGAACCGGTGGGAAATTCAACACTCCGACCACCTGTTTTCCCATCAATTCTTCTATGCTGTGCCGGGTAAAACGCCCAACACTCGTTTTTTTGCCAAACTTCCCGAAATCAATCGTCAAGCGGTAAGAAGTTTTTCTGGCGGACGGTTCCAACTCAATACCTGTGATCGTTCCCACCCGTAATTCCAGCAAATCAAACACTTCTGATTTTTCGACTTCGCCTTTTTGTATATCTGTCATTGTAGTAAAATGAGGTAATTACTGAACCCGTAAATAACCGATTCCCACATCGCCGAGCGGAATGGTTTTTAAATTCATTCCTTCGAACTGCCGGAACATCCATTCTTCGCTAAAAGCCATGGAATCCAGGCCGTCTTCCGATGTAAAATGAACTCCGTCGTCGTTGCTTTTCATTGTGACATTCAAAAAGTCGCAGTTGTTGTAGTACTGGTTTCTTGTTTCCGTTGCTATCCGGGATGTGGAGAAATTGCTGATCAGGAAATCGTATTCACAATTCCGGAGAACACTTACGAGCTCTGAAATCGGTGTAATGTTTCCAAACAGGTTAAACGGAATCAGCAGCATGACTTTGTTTTCCTGGTTAGCCAGCATAGCGCTTCGCTCATTCAATTCCCAAAGTCTTGTGAGATCCAGAACATGAAACTCGTGCCGTTCCTGGGCCACATTAAAAAATGCCGACCGGTGTCTCGCCTCTTCGATGTAATCCGGAATAACGTCCACGCCAATGTAATTCAGTTCGCGTTTGTGACTCCATTTGAGGTAAGTGCCATCAAAACAACCTCCTTCGATTAACGTATCGTAATTGATCATTTGATGCTCCAGAAACTCCCGTTCCCGTTTGAGATAATCGTGTACCAGCGTAGGAAAATTCTCAGGATTGAGAATTTCACAACCGTTCGGAGCGCCATACACCCCGTGCTCTGAATTTTTCAGAATAGTGAAGCCCATAGTGTGTGGCTTCAATGTGGAATCGAAGTCATTCATAGTGAATAATGGTTTAATGTGCTTTGAGGCACATCGGGACAAATATATAATCTATTTTATTATAACAATCATTGTTACAGCATTTTACAAAACAAAATCTGTCAAAAAAGTTTGTTTCAACTAAATTAATTCGCCTCGAATCATTGATATCACAACGTTTTTTTAACAAATTCTCCGATCGAAAAAAAAATAAAAACTAATCAATTGTTAATCAATAAATTGATTGATTTTAATGTCTTTTTTTCATTCTGATAACATTCGGAAGGGTCAAAAAAGGAAAAATGGGGCACCTGAAATGCTCTTTTGATCTTCCCGTTCTAAAATTTGAACAAAAAGGATTATTTTTAGTGAAAAAGTGCTTTGAATATGTCGTGTTTCAACTCCCGCTTCGCGAATAAAATCATCTTCCCTTTCCTCGGTTTGTTACTGATTTTTCTTGTTGCCTGCAAGAAGAAAAATGCTGATCCGGAGCCGGTTTACGAAGTCAATCAAACATACAATCTCCAGGATATTTCTTACGGAAATGACAATCAGCAGAAAATGGATATCTATTTACCTGCCAACCGAAGTTCGGCTAC
>NZ_JASLCN010000324.1 GCF_030151805.1 Fluviicola sp. | reverse complement strand
GGAATTAGGAATTAGGAATTAGGAATTAGGAATTAGGAATTAGGAATTAGGAATTAGGAATTAGTTTTCTACATATTTTCAAATCGATTGTATCTTTATCCGATACAAACTTCAAATTTGAATCATGAAACAACTCATTCTTTTAGCATTGCTTTTCAGCACCACTTACGGATTTTCTCAAAAACTGGATTCGCTGCAATACTCCATTAACGGACAAAAATTCACTGCTTTCTATGCGAAGCCGGAGAAAGTGACCAAAAAAACCAAAA
Organism: Fluviicola sp.; assembly: GCF_030151805.1. GTDB lineage: Bacteria > Bacteroidota > Bacteroidia > Flavobacteriales_D > Crocinitomicaceae > Fluviicola. Next base: position 2,743 of record NZ_JASLCN010000324.1, on the reverse strand, counting down.
CAGTCCTGATTGTTCACGAATGGTGGGGATTGAACGATTACGTAAAATCGCGTGCTGTGCAAATCGCGCAGGAAGGAAACATTGCTTTCTGTATTGATATGTACGGAACAGGTAAAATCGCAAACAACCCGAAAGATGCGCAGGCTTTTGCCACGCCGTTTTACAAAGACCCGGAATTTTCCTACGAACGTTTTATGGCCGGATACAAACAAGCTTTGACAATTTCCGGCGTTGATTCGTCCAAAATGATTGCAATCGGTTACTGCTTCGGAGGCTCGGTTGTTTTAAACGCAGCAAAAATGGGCGCACCGCTGGATGCTGTGGTAAGTTTCCATGGAGGATTGGCAGGAATTCCGGTCGATAAGAGTAAATTAAAGGCGGCAATCCTGGTTTGCAACGGAGCGGCAGATTCTTTTGTTCCTGAAACAGACATTACAGCATTCAAAAAACAACTATCGGACGCAAATGCAGATCTGACGTTTATCAATTACCCGGATGCAACACATGCATTCACCAATCCGCATTCTACCGAAACAGGAAAGAAATTTTCCATGCCGATTGCCTATAATGCTGCGGCAGACAAACAAAGCTGGATTGATTTCAATAAATTCATGAAAGCAAAAGTGAAATAGCCTTTTGAAGGTAAAAGTGTTGATTTCGAATGTGCTTACAGACTAAAATCAGTTAACTTTTTCACTTTTCTCCCGATAGCTACCGGGATTTCACTTTTACATTTTCAATTAAAGTATCTTTGTAAGTATAAAAAACAATCAAAATGTCTCAAATTTCTGCAAATAACCCTGCTTTGAAATCATGGATTGAAGTTCCTTCAGATTCAGATTTCCCGATTCAAAACTTACCTTTCGGAGTTGTAAAGAGTGAAAACCTGACTCCACATGTTGCATCCCGGATCGGAAACAAAGTAATTGATTTAAAAACATTGCATGTATTGGGTTACTTGGAAAATTTACCTTTCGAATTATCTGATTTCGATTCTGATTCATTGAATTCAATGATGAAAAAAGGAAAAAAGGCCGTTCGTGATTTGAGAAACCGATTGTCGAAATTGTTTGATGCGAATCAGGAAGATTTACAGAAAAACGAACAACATGTTGCACAGGTATTGATTCCGGTTGAAAACGTTCAGATGTGTATGCCGGTTCAGATTGGAGATTACACGGATTTTTACTCAAGCAGAGAACACGCAACAAATATCGGGATGATGTTACGTGACCCTGCAAATGCCTTAATGCCAAACTGGTTGTGGCTTCCGGTAGGATATCACGGACGTTCCAGTTCGATAATCATTTCGGGAGAACCGGTTCACAGACCGAAAGGGCAGATCAAGCCGAATCCGGAAGAGCCACCGATTTATGCGCCTTGCAGAAGCCTGGATTTCGAGTTGGAAACAGCATTCATCACATTCGACGGAAAACCACTGGGGGATTCTATTTCTACGGCAGAAGCAGAAGATTATATTTTCGGAATGGTATTGTTTAACGATTGGTCGGCAAGAGATATTCAAGCGTGGGAATATGTTCCGCTTGGACCATTTTTGGCAAAAAACTTTGCATCGTCCGTTTCTCCGTGGATCGTTACGCTGGATGCGTTACAGCCGTTCAAAGTGGAAGGACCCGAGCAAGATCCGGAAGTATTATCGTATTTGAAATACGAGGGACAATTGTCATACGATATTCAGTTGGAAGTATTCATCGAACCTGAAAACGGGGGAGAAACAAAAGTTTGTGCATCCAATTTCAAGTACATGTACTGGAATATGGCGCAGCAATTGGCTCATCATACGGTAAACGGGTGTAATGTCCGTTGCGGAGATTTGATGGGATCCGGAACAATTTCCGGTCCAACACCCGATTCGTATGGTTCAATGATGGAATTAACCTGGAGAGGGGCAAACCCATTGAAATTGAATGACGGATCGGAACGTAAGTTCATCCAGGATGGAGATACCGTAATCATGCGTGGTTTCTCATCAAAAGAAGGAGTTCGCATCGGCTTCGGAGAAGTTTCAGGAAAAATACTTCCTGCGAAATAAAATAGTTTCAATTATTGGAAGCCATTGGTAGAAATGCTAATGGCTTTTTTATTTGTTTTTGTTTTCAAACGAATTATCTTTACACAAATTCGAATAATGAGAATAACCATCAAATCTGTCTTGCTCCTGGCAATTATTTTTTCAGGACTTTCTGCTTGTACCAAAGAAAAGAAATTGGAACGCTCCTTACTCAAAAAAGAAGGTGTTTGGGATGTTGTAAACGTTCATAACATGTATTACTCATATGATTCTTTGATTAATGAGAGTAATTCGACTGATCATACTGCATTTGTTTTTCAGAAAGGAGGAAAGTTTAGTTGGGAGAATGGGAATGACACAGGAACCTGGTTTAACACAGATAATGAAATAGTTATCACATTAGTAAATCAATGGAGTTACAATAATAATAATGTATTGATATTTAGGGTTATAGAGGAGTCTAAAAATGAAATGACTTTAGAATATGCAAAATTGACAGTAGATATGGGTGTTTGGAAGAGCGTTACCACCTACCGTATTAAGCGTAGAAAATAGCTTTTAATTGAAATTTGAAGGGATTATGAAAGTAAAATTGAACTATTTGGTGTTCGTTGGTTTGGTGATTTTGTTAAGTGCCTGTTCCAAAGAAAAGAGGGTCGAAAGATACTTGAAAAGAGGTGTGGGTGAATGGCAGGTGAAAACGGATAACGT
>NZ_JASLCN010000312.1 GCF_030151805.1 Fluviicola sp. | reverse complement strand
AATTAAAAACAAGCAATAACTCGCTTTCCATCAGATCAGGCTGGATGATTTGCTGGAAACCGGCTTCGTATTTTCCGTCTTTGATCCGAACCAGGTGTGCCAATTCTTCGCTGCTTCGGTGATCAAAGAACTTGATGCTCGATTCTTCCATTCCGCCCCAATCGGTCCAAACGGCAAAACTCAGCGTGTCTCCTTTTGAAACGGAAAATTCGAGGTTTTGAGAACTGCCTTCATAAATCGTTGCGACCAGTTGATGGTTTACGTAAATCTTCATTTGGTCAAGTCCGTCGGCATAGGTGAAACCGCTGAGAAGAATGAGAACCAAAAGAGACAAATGTTTCATGTGAAGAAGCTTTTATGGAGTCGAAAGATAGGAATAATTCGGCTCCAATTGCCCTGTTTAACTACCGATTCGTAATATTGCGAATTGCCATTTTGGCAAATTGACAGAATGGTAAAATTTCAAAAAAGATAAAACACAAAAGTTGTTCGTAAATCCCTTACGTGGTTCATATCTAATTTTGCATTGTTGATTAATTATTAATCTTTTTATGATTTATAACTAATCAAATGAGTAATTTTGAAAACAGAAACTAAAGTAAGAAATAATTTAGAATGCAGCTTGAGAGGACTCGTTTAGCGCGAACGCTTGTCATCATCAAAAGCTTGCTTTTTCCTTTGTTCGGAAACGTTATGCAGCCGTAATTTTTAAAACTACGAGACATGAACGAACAACAACGAAGCATCGTTCACATGGATCTGGATACTTTTTTTGTTTCCTGTGAACGTTTGGAAGATAACCGCCTGAATGGAAAGCCGATTTTGATCGGGGGAGCTTCTGATAGAGGTGTGGTAGCCAGTTGTAGTTACGAAGCACGGAAATTCGGAATTCACTCGGCAATGCCCATGAAAATGGCCAAAGATCGCTGTCCGGAAGCAATTGTGATTAGTGGAAATGCGGCAAACTATACCAAATACTCGCGTTTGGTAACAGACATTATCCAGGATGCAGTGCCTGTGGTTGAAAAATCATCCATTGATGAATTCTATATGGATTTATCCGGAATGGACCGCTTTTTCGGCTGTTACAAATATGCCGGTGAACTGCGTCAGAAGATTATGCGGGAAACGGGATTGCCGATTTCATTTGGGATGTCAATTAATAAAACCGTTTCAAAAATTGCAACAGGAGAGGCAAAGCCTAATAACCAGATGAATGTCATCGACGGAGAAGAACGTTCTTTTTTAAGTCCGCTTTCCGTGCAGAAGATTCCGATGGTTGGACTCAAAACCTATCAGATGCTCTGTAATTTGGGCGTGAGGCGTATCGGAACGATTCAGCAGATGCCGGTTGAAATGCTGGAAAGCGTACTCGGACAAAACGGAATTGCGATCTGGAAAAAAGCACAGGGAATTGATAATAATCCGGTGGTTCAGTACAACGAACGGAAATCGATTTCCAGTGAACGGACATTTGAACGGGACACGATTGACGTGATCCGGTTGAGATCCATTGTCTTTGCTCTGGCTGAAAGCCTGGTGTTTCAGCTGCGCAAAAGTGAAAAGGTGTGTGCTTGTTTGACAGTGAAAATTCGTTATTCAGACTTTCAGACCAAGACCCTTCAACAACGGATTCCCTATTCGGCAGCAGATCATGAGATTATTCCGATCGTGATGAATTTGTTCGAAAAACTCCACAACCGGCGTTTATTGGTTCGCCTGGTAGGAGTGAGAATGAGTGAATTGGTACATGGAAATTATCAGATGCGTTTGTTCGACGAAGGCTCGCGATTGGCGACTTTGTATCAATCCATGGATGATATCCGGGGGCGTTTCGGAGAACGGGCCATTCTGAGAGCGGTGGGAATGAAAGTGAAGAATATCGGACATTTTAACCCTTTCCGGGGGGAAACTCCGGCCGTAGTTGCAAACCGGATTGTCTAACATTTTTACGAAAACGGAAAATGGGAGCGGAATTATCGAATATCCGAAGCAACTCAAGGTTTGAGCTACAACAAAACGTATTACAATAAAAACAGATCATTGAACACCTAACCGCAAACCTGATCACCCGCAGGTCACTTTCCTTCGTTCTAACAGCTGATGAACAAGGGAAGTGACTCCTGCAAGACAGCAATTTTTAAAGAAGAAAGATAAATGAATCATTGAAAACCCAACCACCTGGCATATAATCGAATCAGTTGTTTCCCTCTGCTCTATGTAATAGCGCAAGCCCAACCTGCCACCACCTCCCACCTGACCAAAGAAAGACGGAGGGAAACGATTGAAACCGGGTTCCTGGATATTACGCTGCTGCCGGATTAAGAAAGAAGGTATAAGCACCGTCGTATCAGGAACCTGGTTATTTATGAATAATAAGGAGTTTGTAGAAAGAATATTAGATGAATAAAGTATGGATATAACGTAAATAAAGCATAGATATAGCGATGATTGTACCTAATTCTAACATTAGAATGAGTTATTTTACATCACTATTGGCTATTGCCCTCCTGATAATTTTCTCATTAATAATTCTTCTAATTCGTAATTAGGCATTCGTAATTCGTAATTAATTAGAAATGTTGAATAATCATTCATGTTACAGCCTGAAATATGGAATGGTCAATCCCGAAGAATTGGTTCAATGGGGCGCAGATTCCGGGTATGACCGCATTGCTTTGACGGATATCAACAATACTTCCGGCGTGTTGAATTTTGTGCGTTACAGCAAGGAAAATGGCCGGATTCCGGTTATTGGAGTAGACTTCCGTAACGGGATTTCATGTTGCTATGTGGTTTTGGCTAAAAACAACGACGGATTCCAGGAAATCAATGAGTTTTTGAGTAAACACACACACGAAGAAACGTCGTTTCCGGATCGTGCACCGTTTTTTGAACATTGCCTGGTCATTTATCCATGGGAAAAAGAACCGGAAAACTTGAATGAAAATGAGTTTATTGGAATTGCTGCATACCAATTGAATCGTTTCCGTTTGAATCCATCGAAAGAATCCGGAAAGTATGTGGCGCTTTCAACCATGACCTTTCGTTCAAAACGGGATTTCAATACACATCGCTTGCTGAGAGCGATTGATCAGAATGTATTGCTTTCGAAACTGCCTGTAGAAGAGCAGGGTAGGTCGGATGCCCTATTTTTGAAAAGAACAGATTTACTGGAAAATTATGAGGAATTCGGGTACTTGCTCGTGCGCTCGGAAGAATTGCTGAAACAATGTCTGATCGACTTCGAATTTGCTCCTCAGGCAAAATCACAGAACCTGGCTTTTTATGACGGTTCCCGGGAAAACGATTTGAAATTGATTCGCTCGCTTTGCGAAGAAGGACTTCATAAACGTTACGATGAAGTGACACCTGAGATTCGGGAACGCATCGAAAAGGAAATCGGAGTTATCGCCGAAAAGGACTATATCACATATTTCCTGATTGCCTGGGACGTGATTTCATACGCACGGTCAAAAGGATATTATTATGTCGGGAGAGGAAGCGGGGCAAATAGCCTGGTGGCTTACCTGTTGGGAATTACAGATGTGGATCCGCTGGAACTGGATCTGTATTTTGAACGCTTCATTAATCTGTACAGGCAAAATCCGCCCGATTTCGATATTGATTTCTCCTGGCGCGACCGCGATGACGTGTTTCGGTACATGTTCGAAAAGTTTGAAAATGCGGCACTGATTTGTACCTACAATACTTTTCAATACAAAGCCACACTTCGGGAATTGGGAAAAGTATTTGGTTTGCCGAAAACGGATATCGATGCAATTTCAAGTGATAAACACATCCCGAAACAATACGATCCGATCCAGGAACTGGTGTTAAAATACAGTCATCTGATCGCAGGGCTTCCGTCGCATTTGAGTGTACACGCAGGAGGAATTATCATCAGTGAAAAAACGGTCCATTATTTTACCTCCACGTTTCTGACTTCGAAAGGATACAAAACCACCCGGTTTTCAATGATCGAAGCGGAAGATATCGGTTTGCACAAATTTGATATTCTGTCTCAGCGGGGATTGGGGAAAATCCGCGATACGCTGGATGTAATCGCCTATAATCAGCCGGATAATCCACCTTGCGACATGCACGATGTGCGGAAATTTATAGTCGATGACAACATCAATAAATTGCTGCGGGAAGCAAAGGCAATCGGCTGTTTTTATGTCGAATCCCCCGGAATGCGCATGTTGTTGATCAAATTGCGTACAAATGGTTACCTGGAATTGGTGGCTGCCAGTTCCATTATCCGGCCCGGAGTTGCATCCTCAGGAATGATGCGGGAATACATTCTGCGTCACCGGAACCCTGAACGGGTTAAAGAAGCGCATCCGGTTTTGTTGGATATCATGCCCGAAACGTATGGCGTAATGGTATACCAGGAAGACGTTATCAAAGTGGCAAACCAGTTCGGAGGATTGGATTTGGCGGAATCAGACGTTCTGCGCAGAGGAATGTCGGGGAAATTTCGCTCGCGGGATGAATTCATGCTCGTCCGGGAGAAGTTTTTCAATAATTCGCACCGGAAAGGATATGCCGAAAAAGACATCCGGGAAATCTGGCGGCAAATTGAAAGCTTTGCAGGATACGCCTTTTCAAAAGGGCATTCAGCTTCTTATGCCGTGGAAAGCTATCAGTGTTTGTATCTGAAAGCATATTATCCTTTGGAATACATGGTTGCAACGATCAATAATTTCGGCGGCTTTTACAGAACGGAAGTATATGTGCTGGAAGCGAAAAAACTGGGAGCAAGAATAGAAGCTCCGTGCATCAATCGAAGCAAAAGTGAAACGATTATTGATGGAAAAGTCATTTATCTGGGTTTTCAGCATATTTCGGGAATTGAGTTGAAACAACTTCAGATTTTACTGCACGAACGGGAACTGGGAGGTGTTTTTACAGGATTTACTGATTTATTACAACGCGTTTCCCTTCCCCTCGAACAAATGCTTTTGCTGATCCGGGTAGGAGCGCTTCGCTCTTTCGGCATTCCTAAAAAAGAACTGATGTGGAATGCACATCTGAATTTTCATAAAATACCCAACAAATCGACAGAACAGCCACAGTTGTTTTTACAGGAACGAAGAGAGTTTGTATTTCCTGAATTGACCGAAACAGATTTCGAAGAAGTCTTTGAACATTTGGAGTTGCTGGAGTTTCCCTTATGCAATCCCTTCGACATTTTAGACCGGGAACCACCGGAACACGTACTCGCCAAAGAACTGGCACAGTATGTGAATCGGCAGATTTGTACCTATGGGTATTTGATTACGGTGAAAAAGATCGTGAGTTCAAAAAATCAAATCGTGCATTTCGGAACACTTTTCGACCGGGAAGGAGAGCAGTTGGATACAGTTCATTTTCAGGAAACAGCATTGAAATATCCGTTCAGAGGAAATGGAATTTATGCCATTCACGGAAAGGTTTCTGAAGAGTTCGGACATTATACGATTGAAGTGGAAAAAATAGAAAAAATGCCTTACAGGCCAGATGTCCGGTATTCGGATTAATGAGTTTCGAATGAGTTGATTGAAGCGGAAGATGAAAAAAAAATACACGAATTTGTATAATCATTTCAGGGGAATTAAAAAATATGTATTTTCGCCAAACTGAAACTATACTACACCATCTAATCGGGGTATAAAATGAAGTTATTTCAATTTTTCAAGACCAAAAATACTCAGGTTGAAGAGAAGACCACGCCAATTGAACTGAATACGGGAAGTGACATCTTTGAAAAAATTCAACAGGAGTTTATCAGCAAAGCCACCAATCATGCTGAAAAAATCGTGCGTGCCTTTAATTCTAAGTACGACGGTGCATTTGATTATTCCATCAGAAGTCTGAATATCCTGGATAGTCTGATAGAAGACTTTGCTGATTTTACAGATCTTTCCGATGAGGAAATTATCAATGATTTTTGCACGCAGGCCGGATCTTACATCCTGGAAGTCGCACGCAGAAATTTCGGAGGTGTTTACTTCTGGGAAGACAATCGGCAGCAGCCAATGCTCAAAACAGGATTTCCGGATTTTGAAATCACACTTTTAACGTATGATAAAGTTAAAAACCGCATCATTAACGGGGAAGAAGACAATATTCCGTACTTCTTTAAACGTTATTCGGAAAAAGTGCGAAAAGCAGGAAAAGGAGATCACATCACCTTTGAATAAGATTCAAACCCGAAAATAAAAACCCTTCACTGAGCAGTTAGTTCCTTTTAATCAAACACAAATTAAGCCGTTTTAGGCTTCTTTTTCCCGTAAAAAGGTTTCTTTCGTCTTTTATTTTTTCCGCTGGAGTTTTTTGCTCCCGAAACAGCCCATTCAGGAGCCGTTCCGAAATCCTCAGGCATGGGAATGCGCTGGATCTCCATTTCAATCAATCGCTCGATTCGCGCCAGTTTCGGCATGTCTTTCGGATTAATCAACGTATATGCTTCGCCCTTGGTGTTTGCACGCGCAGTCCGCCCGATCCGGTGAACATAATCTTCCGCATCTCTCGGCGCATCGTAATTAATAACCAGGTTGATTTCCTTGATATCAATTCCGCGACTCATCACGTCTGTTGCTACCAGAATCCGGGTTCGTTTTGAACGAAAACCTCTGAGTACTTCTTCGCGTGCTTCCTGCTCCAGATTCGAGGAAACTCCCTGCGTATTTTTATATCCGGCCTTTTTAAGGGCGAAAACAATTTCGTGAACTTTGCTTTTGGACGACGTGAAAATAATGATGCTGTCATAATCTGCCCGTTCCTTCAGAATGAAATCCAGGACCTTATTTTTCTGCTCATCAAAACAACCGATAACGTTTTGTACAACACCGGCAGCCGGTTTTGAAATAGAAAGTGCAATTTCTTTCGGGTTAATCAGAATTTTCGAAGCCAGGTTCTTGATTTTTGCCGGCATCGTAGCACTGAAAAGCAATGTCTGTCTCTTTTTAGGAAGATGAGAGATAATCCGTTCGATATCGTCCGAAAATCCCATATCCAGCATCTTATCTGCTTCGTCTAAAACAAGGTGTTCCAATTGAGAGAAATCCACATAACCCTGCATCATGTGAGAGAGCAATTTTCCGGGAGTAGCCACAATAATATCCGTGCCTTCTACCAAAGCCGTTTTTTGCTCTTCCCATTTCGCACCGTCGCCACCACCATAAATAGTTGTTGAACCCACAGAAACGAAATAAGACAAGCCTTGAATTTCCTGTTCAATCTGAATGGCAAGCTCTCTGGTCGGAACCAAAATCAAGGTATTGATAGACGAATCTTCTTTTCCGGTTAATTTATGCAGAATAGGCAAAATAAACGCTGCGGTTTTTCCCGTTCCCGTTTGAGCACAAGCCAATAAGTCATGATTTGCGATTATTTCCGGAATGGCAAATTGTTGGATAGGAGTTGCATTTTCGAAGCCCATGTGATCGATGGCTTCCAGCACCAGGTCATTTAATCCTAATTCATTGAATTTCATAGGTGCAAAATTAGTGAATCTTATGGAAAGAACAGATTAAAATATTCCGGTGAACAATGAAGTGTTTTGAACCACGGGATAAGTTCAGTGAAAACAAGAAGTGCCTGATTTTCATTTCCTTTATGAATGGTGTGAGTTGCACAGTGAATTGTTTGTTCTGATTCTTAATAATTTGTTAAAAACCAGAAAAAAGAAAAAGTTCATGCAACTAAATGTGTACTATATCCGTTTAGTATTCATAGATTTGCGTTATGAAGAAAAAAATATTAGGTATTTTCCTTTTTGTATTAGCTTGGAATACAGCAGAATCCCAGTGCGGACAGTATCCGGTTTTGAATCTCGGGAACGACACAATACTCTGTCATGGAGCTTCAATTACTTATACCGTTCCGAGTGGGTATGATGCATACAACTGGAACGTTGCTCCGGGAAACCAGCAAAGTGTTACAATCACTTCGCCTACTACATTGATTCTGAATGTGGCGAATTACACACAGAATTTAGTGGTGAACGGTGATTTTGAGGCCGGGGATGTTGATTTCACAACAGGATATACTTATGGAAATTCACCAGCAGTTGGAGGTATTTTATGGGATCCTGCGACTTATGCGATTACAACAAATCCGAACCTGGTACATAGCAACTTTTTTACCTGTAGTGATGTGGGGACCACAGGACCCGGAAACATGATGGTAGTAAATGGTTCAAATACTCCGAATACAACCGTATGGTCACAAACGATTACAATTGATCCGAATACGAATTATTCTTTTTCGGCTTGGGTAACAAGTATGCAGAATATCAATACAGCAAATGTCTCTATCCTGCAGTTTTTTATCAATGGAATTCAGATTGGACCGGTATTCAGTCCTAGTTTGAATGGGTGCGACTGGCAGCAATTTGTTCAGTCGTGGAATTCAGGAATAAATACTTCTGCTACGATCAGTATCATTGCCCAGGTTTCCAGCGGAAATAACGACTTTGCAATTGATAACATTACAT
>NZ_JASLCN010000309.1 GCF_030151805.1 Fluviicola sp. | reverse complement strand
TTGTAATTCAGCATCGAACCGGAGGAATCCACCAACGTAATAATCAATGGTTTCTCAGGCCGGTACTTGATCGTTTCCCAAACCAATCCAAGCAACAACAAGCCAATCAGGAAAATACTCAGGGTTCTGAGAGAAAAAAGAACTCTCAGTTGCTTTAAATTCCATACAGACCGTTGATCAGTCCTGAAATAATAATAAAATGAGAATCCTACGGCAAGTATTGAAATAGGAAGCAACCACCAGATAGAATGATCGGAAAAGTAATTCATGCAACGAAAATACGCTTTTTACTTTTTCTTATTCGTTAAAGTGTATGAAATTCCTAAGCCCAATACCGATTTAAATTGTGTTCTCGGACCAGTTCTTCCTTTCGAATCACGAATTTGGATATCATCATCATAAATCAGGTTCCACTGTAATGAAGCCTGAAGCCATTTATTGACTTTGAATGTGAAGATATTTTCAAAATTAACATCGATATTTTGCGGGTTATGCTCGTAATTGCTAAACAATTCCAAACGCGTCTTCATTTCAACATTCTTGAAAATCTCTTTTTGAAAACGAACCCGGAAGTAAGCCCCTATTTCGCTTCTAAAACGCAATCCTGGTTTCAAAATATTTCCGCTTTCATCCAATTCCGCTGCTTTTACGCCAAAAGCTCCGGCATTTGCCAAACGCTGATCCCTGACAAATGTCATTTTGGAAGCAATCGGCGATAAATACACACTGAAATAATCTACCGGAGCATATTCAATACCAAGCGAAAAATTGACATAACCCGGAGCCATGAATTTCGAAATCGGAACGGAATCATTCGGAAAACTAAATCCATTCAAAAATTGCGTTCTAAAACCTCCAAGAGCTGTTAAAAACCAATGTTTCTTAAATTCATAACCAAATGAAGATGCCAAATCGATCCGGTCATCTGTTTTCTGAAGACCTTGTTTTTTTCCCGTAGAATCGGTGTAATACATCCCACCAAGTGCCAACGCCACATCGTTTGTCCATTTCAACCGGCGCTTTTCGTAGGTTGCTGAGAAATTAATAAAGCTGAGTACGGCGATGTTATTTCGTCCACCTGCAGCCCAATTTACAAATGCTGTTTGAGAACCTGACAGACCAAATAAACTGGTATAAGTCCAATATTTCTTCGGAAGTAGTGAATCATGAAGCGCGTCTTGTTTTTTTAATTCGTCACGCAACTTTTCCGCATCTGTTTGGGAAAAAACAAGAGAACTTGTTGCCAAAGCAAAAAAGAGAATAATGATTTTCATAGACTGATTGGTTTTTAATTTTTACAAATTTAGTTAAATCACTGAATTTAGTGAATAAACCTAAAAATAGCGAGACTTCTGTTAGAATTAATACTTTTTCTACTGGAAGAAAATTCCAAAAAAAATGATTCAACCTAATTTACAGATAGTTAAAGTAATGCTTTAAGTACCGAATCAACACGCCTCTGCAAAAAATGATACAATTTATGTATCAACGAGGTTAAAACAATGTACAGGTCTTTCCCTTGCTTTCCACCCTCTTTGTCCAAAGTAACAAGGATTCCAATTTTAGGCGATTATAATACCTCATTCCCATAAATAACACAAGAAAAATCAGTAAATTCGTCATCGAAATTATAATTTGCTATGTCGAAAGAAGTTTACATTATTGCAGCGGTTCGTACTCCAATGGGCGCTTTCATGGGCGGTCTGTCATCGATCTCTGCTACTCAATTAGGAGCAACTGCTATCAAAGGTGCTCTTGATAAATCAGGAGTTAATCCTGCATCCATTGATGAAGTTTTCATGGGTAACGTATTACAGGCTGGTGTAGGACAAGCTCCTGCTCGTCAGGCTGCATTGGGTGCCGGTTTGCCAAATACCGTTCCTTGTACAACTGTGAACAAAGTATGTGCTTCAGGAATGAAAGCAATTATGCTTGGTGCTCAAACAATTCTTGCAGGCGACAATGAGATCGTTGTTGCAGGTGGAATGGAAAACATGAGCCAGACTCCTCATTATATTGACGGAAGAAACGGTATGAAATTCGGGAACATCACGATGTTGGACGGAATCACAAAAGACGGTTTATTGGATGTCTACAGCAAAGTTCCTATGGGAACATGCGCTGAGCTAACTGCAAAGAAATACGATATTTCGCGTGAGCAACAAGACGAATTCGCAATCACTTCATACAAACGTGCAGCTGCTGCATGGGAAGCAGGAAAATTCAAAGATGAAATCGTTGGAGTTTCTGTTCCTCAGCGTAAAGGAGATCCGATCATGGTGGTGGAAGACGAAGAATACAAAAATGTATTTTTAGATAAAATCACTTCTTTGAGACCAGCATTTGACAAAGACGGAACAATTACAGCTGCAAACGCTTCTACATTGAATGACGGAGCTTCTGCTTTGATTTTGGCTTCCAAAGAAGCGGTTGAAAAACACGGATTGAAACCAATTGCTAAAATTGTGAGTTATGCAGATGCTGCTCATGAGCCGGAATTCTTCACAACAGCGCCTTCAAAAGCAGTTCCGAAAGCGTTGGCTAAAGCTGGATTGAGTACTGACCAGGTAGATTTCTGGGAATTGAACCAGGCTTTTGCTGTTGTTGGTTTGGCAAATACCAAAATCTTAGGATTGGATCCTGCAAAAGTGGATGTAAACGGTGGAGCTGTGGCTTTGGGTCACCCGCTTGGAAACTCCGGATCCCGTATCATTGTTACGTTAATCAATGTATTGAAGCAAAACGGTGGAAAAATCGGTGGTGCCGGAATCTGTAACGGAGGCGGTGGTGCTTCTGCCATGATTATCGAGAATATCTAAGAGAAAGAACACAAATAAAACAGAATGCCATTCCTTTTCGGGGTGGCATTTTTTATTAACCACAGTAGAGCACATAGAAGGAAATACTCATTAGTATCGGTAAAAAGATTTTCTGCTGACAGGTAACTCTATGTGTCCTATATACCTATGTGGTTTAAAAATAGACATAAGTGTCCTAAAATATAGGTGATGAAATGGAAAGATACTGATATCAAATATCCGTGTATTTTCTTCTCCCGCAGAAGGGCGCAGATGTTAGCAGAAAATGAGAGACTTTTTACACTTGACTCAGCGGGAAATTTCAAAAACCACCTAAATTCTGGTACAAGTCAAAAATAAAAAAGCACCGCCTGTTGACGATGCTTTTAATTTTCTTATCCGATCGGATTAAGCCGGTGTTCCAAGATTCTCAGCTACTGCCGTAGAAATGGCAGATTTTTCAAAACGCAATTTGGTACCTTCCGAATTAATCAATACCGTAGTATCAGTGATCTCCAAAATTTTCCCATGAATTCCACCGATAGTCACTACTTTATCTCCTTGCTTCAAGTTTTCACGAAAAGACTTCAATTCTTTTTGCTTTTTTTGTTGCGGGCGAATTAAAAAGAAATAAAACACCACCAACATCAATACAAGCATTATAATTTGCATAACTCTACTTTTTTTATTTAACTACTTATTTAATAATATTTGCTTCAACCACTACCTTCGTACTCGGAGGAGTTGTATTGGACAAAATGGTCACGCTTCTTGTGACAGGTCCTTCAGAAAATGATTCTGTTTTAACATCTGCTTTTACATAACCTTTTTCTCCCGGAGCAATTGGTTCTTTACTCCAGTCTGCTACCGTACAAGAACACGATCCGGATACATCTGATAACACCAACGGGTTATCACCTGTGTTCTCAACAGTAAATTTAGCATGAATCACCTCACCTCTGGCGATTTTTCCTGCATTAAATACGCTTTCAACTTTCATAGTGGTTTTGTAACCAACGATTTCTGAAGGAGAATCAGAACCACAAGCTGTCAACAAGGCCATCCCGATCGCTATCGGGGCTAAAAACATGATTTTTTTCATAACATTAATCCATTAAACCTCTTCCGAGTTTAGAAATTTTTCCATCTTTTACTAATCTATCAACGGCTTTGTCGAGGATTCCGTTGATAAATCCGTGACTTTTCGGAGTTGAATAGAACTTTGAAATCTCAATATATTCGTTCAAAGTTACCTTTTTAGGAATATTCTTGAACACCTGAAGTTCCGTAATGGCCATTTTCAATAGAAGAATATCCATTTTTGCAATACGCTCCAACTCCCAGTTATCCGTCATTTCATCAATCAACTGAAGATTTTCGGAATCCATTGAAATGGTTTTACGAAGCAATGTGCGCAAAAATTCCTGCTCATCTTCTTTGTCTTTAAACAAAGGCATCACCACAAATTTCTCACCTTCTTCCATTAATTTAATGGATTTGATCACCATTTGACAAGCCAGATCAATATCGTCTAGCCAGTGAATGCTTTTCTCTTCGAAAAAATGATAGATCAGCGGAGAATTTGCAATCTCTGTCTTAAACAGGTTAATCATGAAATTCTTGTCTTCTTCAAAACCTGTCAATCCGCTGTTCATAAAAGAGAAATACGTTTCGCTCTCTCTCATTTGAAGGTAGATCTTACGGAACATCTCATGATGATCGTCTCCGATCCAGTTTACCGAGCGATCTTCCGATGCTTCGCGAAGAGAATAACTATCCTGCAAAGCCTGGATAATCACCGAATCCACAAATTTGGTATTCGGATTCAAATCCTCTTCCTTCGGACGGATTTTCTTTTTGTTCTCTTCAATACGGTGTTGTGCTATATCTTTCAGTTCCCCGAAAGTCAGCAATAAATACAAGTACAGATCATAAATGCGATCTACTGCCTGCAATAATTCGTTTTCCGTTTTCTTAATACTTTCTTCATCTCCCTGAAAATAAGCATAAAGAGCCTGTAAAACCTTAATACGTAAATGTCTTCTATTCAGCATTCGTAGCTACTCTCCTATCTTTTTATAGTGGTAATTTTACTTTACCGATTGACTCAATACGCTCTTCTGCCATTTTATTAGCGATCTGGTAAGTCGGAACTCCTTCAGCATTCGAACGGGAAACAATGTTTCCGATTGTCGTGTAAATTTCTTCCGCTTTTCTCATGGACCATTCTGCCGGCAAATTAGCCACTTCAGAATAGCAATTGATTACACCACCTGCATTCAATGCAAAGTCAGGAGCGTAAATAATTCCTTTATCTTTCACCAATTGTCCGTGAATTTTCTCATTTGCCAACTGGTTATTCGCAGCTCCGGCAATGATTGAACACTTCAAACGGTTAATGGTCTCGTCATTTACAGTTGCACCCAAAGCACACGGAGCGTAAATATCCATTGGTACGTCATAAATCTCATCCAAACCAACCACTTTCACTCCGTATTCGTTTGCAACACGCTTCAATGTTTCTTCGTGAATATCCGTTACAGTTACTTCAGCTCCTTCAGAAACCAAATGCTTCACCAAATATTCTCCAACGTGACCAACACCTTGTACCGCTACTTTTTTTCCTGACAAAGAATCAGAACCGAATTGCTGGCTTGCACACGCTTTCATTCCCATATAAACTCCGTAAGCAGTTACAGGAGATGGATCACCGCTTTTTCCTGGTAAACCAACTACGTGATTTGTTTCCATCGAAACCAATACCATATCAGCAGGTGAAATACCCACATCTTCCGCAGTAATATATTTTCCTGCCAGAGAGTTTACAAATTTTCCGAAACGACGGAACAAAGCTTCTGATTTCATCGAACGGGAATCTCCGATGATCACTGCTTTTCCACCACCCAAATTCAATCCTGAAATTGAATTCTTATATGTCATACCTCTTGAAAGACGCAATACGTCATTCAGAGCCTCCATTTCATTATTGTACATCCACATACGCGTTCCGCCCAATGCAGGCCCCAGAACAGTGTTGTGAACAGCAATAATTGCTTTCAGACCAGTTGCAGTATCGTTACAGAATAACAATTGCTCATGGTTATACATACTCATTTGAGAAATAACGGGGTTTTCAGCCAGATTTAAATCTTTGACTTCTTTTACTTCAAACATACGCGACTTTTAATCTTTTATTTCAATGCGAATGGCTAATTTTGTAATTCGAACAAAATCGCATTAGCGCTCGCAAAAATAGGAAATTTATCGGATGAAGTCTCTAAGCTATTTAAACAAATATTTCTTCAAATACCGTTGGCGATTCCTGCTTGGTATTCTCTTTATCGTTATCGGTAACTACTTCGGTGCTCTGATTCCCGTAATTATCGGTGAATCCATGGATGTATTAAAAGGAAACCAACCGATTAATCCCGGTCAAACACTTTTTTGGGCAGCCATCAGTCTTGCCGGAATGGTGATTCTTTTTAACATAATTAAGGGATTTTTCCTGTTCCTGACCCGGCAAACACTCATTGTCATGTCCCGGTACATCGAATTTGACCTGAAAAATGAAATCTTCGAAAAATACCAACAGTTGGATTACAGCTTTTACAAAAGTCAATCCACCGGAGATTTGATGAACCGGATTTCAGAAGACGTTTCCCAGGTTCGGCAATACTTAGGCCCGGGAATTATGTACACCATCAACCTGATTGCCCTCTTCCCTTTCAGCTTGTACCAAATGCTGAAGATCAATGTGGAACTGGCATTCTATGCACTTGCGCCGCTTCCCATCATGGCAGTTTTGATTTACCTAGTTTCAACAAGAATGAACAAACTGAGCAAGGAAGTACAACAGGAACAATCCCGTTTGAGCACTTTGGGACAGGAAACATTCTCCGGAATCCGTGTAATCAAAGCCTATATCCAGGAAAAACACGCCAAACAAAACTTTGAAGCGAGTTCGGGCTCCTACCTCAAAAAGACCATGCGCCTTGTTCGCACGAATGCCTTATTTATGCCGACGATTTCTTTATTGATAGGAACAAGTACCTTATTAAGTATTTACATCGGAGGAATGCTTACTCTTGGAGACAATCCAGCCATTCAAACCGGACAGATTGTAACAATCATTTTGTTGATCTACAATTTAACATGGCCTTTCGCAAGTATTGGCTGGGTGACCAGTATCAACCAACGCGCAGCAGCTTCACAGGAACGGATCAATGAATTTCTGAAAACGGAACCGGCGATTAAAAACACCAGCCAGGCAGAAGTAGCTGCTTTCCGGGAAATCCGATTCGAAAACATATCATTCCGATACAAACCGGATCTTCCGGATGTTCTTTCGGATATTAACTTTACCTTGAAACGAGGTGAAACTCTTGGAATTATCGGAAAAACAGGTTCCGGAAAATCCACACTGCTGCAGTTGATTGTACGACAACTGGATCCAAGTTCCGGAAATATCAACTACAACGACGAAGCGTTAGCAACAATCAATTTAAGCGAATACCGCAAGCAAATTTCCGTTGTTCCGCAAGATGTTTTCCTGTTCTCCGACACCATTAAAAACAACATTGCTTTCGGAGCCTTGAATTTTGACACCGTTAAACAAGAGGAAATTATTGAAGCTGCCAAAAATGCACATGTGCTTCACAACATTGAAGCTTTCCCCGACAAATTTGACACCATTCTGGGTGAGCGCGGAGTGAACCTTTCCGGAGGACAAAAACAGCGCGTAAGTATTGCCAGAGCATTGATTCGCAAACCTCAGATCTTATTGTTGGACGACTGTTTATCGGCTGTAGATACCGAAACAGAAGAGATTATTCTGCGCAATCTGAAAAAGCTGAACCAGGAGCATCAAACCACTTCCGTGATTGTCAGTCACCGGATTTCAAGTCTCAGAAACGCAGATTATATTCTCGTTTTAGAAGATGGCCGCATCCTGGAAGAAGGAAAACCGGCAGATTTATTGGCTCAAAGCAGTCATTACCGGGAGTTGTATGACAAGCAGTTGATTGAGGAAAGTGATTTGAATATATTGGAGGATTAACCCGGAGGTCATCCGGGAAAATCAGCTCATTAAAAATCCCGAAACGCTTAGTACCACTGGGCTAATAGATACATGTCTATTTGTATTTTTGAGCACTAAAGCAAGCGTAATCAGAAGTCCTATTCTTTCTCCGGATGCATCAGCATATAATGCTCCAGCTTATCTTTGATATATGTCACCAATTCAATATCAGAAGCCGTTTTCAGGAAGTTCTCATCCATTGCCATGAAGTGAATGAAATCAATAAAGTCGTCCGGTTTAAGCTTGATGATATCATACGAAACGTATAAACGCAATAATTCCTGTACAACCTCTTCTTTCTTATCTTCGTATTGTTTCCTGGCAACGATTGCCTTCGACTGTTCTCTTTTGGAAAAACGTTCATACAATGCCGTTATCGGGCTTTGAAATGCCTCCAATCCGGTAATTGTTCTTGTTTCACGCATTGCCAGATCTGCACGCTCTTCCTTGATTTCCTGGAGAGATTTCAGAGGTTTAATGACCACTTCTTCAATCTGGCGGGCCTTTCGCTCTACAGCGGCATATACTTCAAACTGGCAGCTCGAATCTCCCACCACACGAAAACCATAACGCTCGTAACCTTTCACCGACAAGACAATGGAATCATTATTACTGACATATACTCCGAAAGTTCCGTTTGGCTGACCAAAAACTCCTTCACCAGTAGAAGTATTCACAACCATCAAATTCAGGAATGAATGTTTAACCAAAGTGTCTTCCACTTTTCCCTTTAACCAGACTTTGGTACAAGGAACTTGCGCATACATTGTGCCTGACAGCATCAAGAGAACCGGAACAATTAGTTTCATGAAACGAAAATATGACTTTTTTTCAGGGTTTTGTTCCCGTTAACGATTATTTAGAGTTTCACACAAATTTGTAAATGAGAAGAACTCAGTATCATTTTCCGCCTGAAACACGAAGAAATGCTTTTACAGCTTCGCAATGAAAAATAATTTGTAATTCTATGGAAAAAAAGTCAGTGCTGCATCTTACTTAAAAATGATGACATGTTACGATCTATTTATCACATACTAACCGTGTTATTTCTTTCCGGATATTCCTTTTATACAATTGGGCAATCAACGCCTCAAAAACCGCGTTGGAACAGAAGAACTCCTTATCAGTTAACCGTCAAACAACTGAGTGTTGAATTCCAAACCTGGACAGATCAATCGGGACTCACCGTTACAAAATTCCAGAAAACAGGACCAGATAGTATTGTTCTTTCCCGGCAAGACCAAATAATCGGTACATTTCTCGCCAGCGGTACCCGGATTTATTCGCCACGTTTTGTGATGAAAGACGGAAACGGAACAACTTTATGGATCGACAGCTTCCGGGTAAAAGAGCAATTCCACCTTCAAACTTATCTTGCCAATTACAGAGCCTCACTTGCTTCACATTGGACATTTTATTCCACAGGAATCCTTTCTGGCGTTAATTACAAAGATTTGTATGATGAGGATTCCCTTTCATTACAATGGTCAGAATCGGGTATTTTACGACTAAAAAAGCAGAAAAACCGGGAATACCATTATTCTGAAACCGGCTTCTTACAATCCGTATCGTCAACAAATGGTGCTGAATACAAGGCTGTCTATTACAACAACGGCATAATTCAACGCCTTTCATGTGATACCATAATAAAGAATCAGATCGTTCAATACATTGCAGATTATTCAGTTAAAGGGGTGCTTTTGAAAGAAAGCTGGCTCAAAGGTGGAGAACCTTGTGAAACATGGCGCGAATACGATCAAACAGGAAAACTCATCAAAACGGTTCGACACACACCTTTAGTTGAATTTTCATCCGTTATTGACTATGTAGCTGTCCCTCTTGAAGCACCACCCGTATTCCTGACCTATGTTGAAGAGTTGGCAGATTACCCCGGCGGACAGGCGGTACTTTTCCGGAAACTGGAAACAGATTTCATCCGTGTTTTTTACACTGGTCGCACACCTTTGGAGGGTCCTTACACCATTCGTTTCGAAGTCAACGAAGACGGAATGATAAAATTCCTGGATATTACCGGTTTGCACGCAGAAAATATACAATCCTCCGTGAAAACGATTATGGAAAAATTACCTCGTTGGCAGCCGGGTAAATCCAATGGAAAAAGAGTCAAGCAAATCACGCTGTTGACATTGGATTTTAAAGCCGTGAAACACTAAACTTCTGAACTATTAAGAAGAGTCCGCAACATGTAAATGAAATCACATCGATTTTGACCTGGAAAAGTTTACAACTTACAGGAACAAAAATTCACAAATGTATAAATTCTACATTCACTTTTGTAACTGTTAATTTTTCGAAAGAAATCGTTTTTCCAAAAACACGCTCTAAAAGTTCGTAAATTTGCACCATGAAAAGAGTGGTCGTAGGCTTATCAGGCGGTGTAGACTCCAGTGTTACCGCACATTTACTTCAACAGGAAGGATATGAAGTTATTGGACTTTTTATGCGCAACTGGCACGATGAAACGGTAACACTTTCAAACGATTGCCCGTGGATCGACGACAGTAACGACGCTCTTTTAGTAGCGGAACACTTAGGAATTCCTTTCCAGGTATTGGATTTAAGCAAAGAATACAAAGAACGCATTGTAGACTACATGTTTGCCGAATACGAAGCCGGAAGAACTCCGAATCCGGATGTCTTATGCAACCGCGAAATCAAATTCGACGTATTCTTAAAAGCTGCTCTTGATTTGGGCGCCGACTATGTTGCAACCGGTCATTACTGCCGGAAAACAACTACAGAAGACGGTATTCATCACTTATTGGCAGGATTGGATCCGAATAAAGATCAATCCTACTTCTTGTGTCAGTTATCCCAGGAACAACTTTCCAAGGCCCTGTTCCCGATTGGAAACCTGCAAAAAGCAGAAGTGAGAGCCATTGCCAAAGAAATCGGATTGGTAACAGCAGAGAAAAAAGACTCTCAGGGACTTTGTTTTGTAGGCAAGATTTCACTTCCGGAATTTCTTCAACAAAAACTTCAGATAAAACACGGTAACATTATCGAAATCAATGAAAATGATGATCAATTTCTAAATTATTCATCCATCCCTGTAAACCTTGAAAATGTGGTAGATCTAAGCAAAGAATTCATCTACTCACCCACCATGGGAACGACGGTCGAAAAGCATATCGGAGCGCATTATTACACCATCGGACAACGAAAAGGACTTCATATTGGCGGAAGACCAAACCCATCGTTTGTAATCGGGATAGACACTGAAACGAATACTGTTTACTCCGGACAAAAAGACGAACATCCGGGGTTAAACAAATGGGCCCTAAAGATTGAAACCAATGAAATGCACTGGATCAATCCGTTGTACGCCATGAAAACAGGTGATCAAAAGGGATTTTCTGTAAGAATCAGATACCGTCAGCCGCTTCAAAAAGGCACACTAACACGCCTGGAAGATGGTTTTTACATTCTATTCAATAAAAAACAACGCGGAATTGCTCCCGGGCAGTTTGCAGCACTTTATGTTGAAGATGAATTGGTAGGATCAGGAATTATTTCTCATTAGGAAGAAATACATCAAAGGTGAAATCTTCGTAAAAGACCAGTGTTTTAACGATTTTCTTGTTTGCTTCAGCATGTAACGAGACTTTCTCCTCATCCGAAGAGCCCTGCATCTCTTTACTTTGGACTTTTTCAACAAATTCAGTCGATTCTGCAGCATCAGATGAGGATTGTTTCCCTGTAAACAGCCATTCTGCAGATACACGCGGAAAAGCAAGCAGCAGCTTTTCAATGAAATCAAAACCCGGTTTATTCCGGCCGCTTAAAACATGACTTACATTGGAACGCTGCACTCCTATCCTATCCGCAAAGGAACCGGCATTCAGCTTATGCGAATCCATAATCATTCTCAAGCGATCTTTAATTTCCATAGATACAAATGTAAACTATTTGAGTTACATTTTACACTTTCTAAATATTCACATTTGTAACATTTGAAAACAAAAAGAAAGGATTGCCAAACGACAATCCTTTCCCTGTATTATTTTATTCCTGTTTAATTCGAGCTATATCCGAAGAAAAGCATGCTGCTCTGAACCTGTGGCATACCCGGACCAAATGTAACCAAATCCATCAATTGAGCAACTTCAACAATACTCAAACTACTATTCTTTCCTAAAGCTTTGTGGCGTGCCAATTTATTTTTTGCCAAGCTTATTGCGTTATTAATCATTGTGCTTTCCATATTATATAAAACTTAAAATGCAATTCAACTGACCACATTTACGCTACTTTTCTGTTTTAGGTTACAAAATAAATTCAAAAAAACAGAAAGCACCTCATTTTAAATTAAATAAACAAAACAAGTAAACACAACTAAAAAATTGATTTTCAATAAATTAATCCCGAAACAAGTAGCATTACATTTGTAATAAAAAAATGCAAATTAATTGGAAATCAGCTCTTCATATGCATCCTGAATTTCTAAAAATCGCTGCGCATATTCCATTTTTTGCTCTTCTGAAAGATCTAAATTTCCATCAGGATGGTATTTTTTAGCAAGTGCACGGTATCTTTTTTTAACCTGCTCTTCTGTAGCATTGAGATTCAAATCTAAAATTGCAAGGGCAAACTTTCTTCGCGTTCCGCTATTTGCAATTTCATGCAACCTGGCATTGTTGGATTGACCGAAAATGCGTTTTCTGAATTCAATGACTTTATTTTCAATATACATCGAACGAACACCGATCAATTCCCCCAAACGGATCAGCGCGGTGAATTCGCGATCAATCATATCTCCGTCTACAAAAACCAAATCAATCAAAAAATCAATCAAATCTGCCCGCTCTTTGGAATCCGGCATCTTTTGAACGATCCAATTCGCCACACTGCGCACATGAATGGAAGTTTCGTTTACCAAATCCAATTCATTCGCAATTACCAGTGAATCCACCTTGAATTTTTCATGAATATAAACCACCACAAAAGATTGTTTTTCAAAAGGTTTCAATGAGTTCTTTCGCATCATCCACGCAGCCAGTAAAACATAGATCTGGAAGATCATTTTCTCGCTTTTCGGTCCGGAAGGAGGTTGGAAACTTCTTTTCAAAACAAGTTCAGAGCTGATTTTGCGCTCGTTGGAATCCTTCAGCTGTCTCTTAGTCAAAACGACTATTGACAATACTAAAATCAACACAAACACAATCCCAAGAACCAACATATCAATCAATTATACAGTTGCTGCAAGCAAACTATCATAAAGTCATTCTGATCTCAACAATAAACGCATTCAAAATCACGACACCAATTTAAGCAATTCATCATAATACGACTGAAGTTCCTGGAACTTTACCTCCAATTCTTTTCGCTCTTCAGGAGTAGCCCCCGGATGGCGGTCAGGATGGTACTTTTTTACCAGTCTCTTGTATTTCGTCCTCAAAACATCTTCATTCAATGACTCCCGTTTTAATTCGAAATAATCCAGTGATTTATCAATAAAAGCTGAAAGATAACTTTCCGTTCCGGTATCGTGCGTTTTCTTCCAGCGTTCCTGTCTTTTGGTAAAAGCCCGGTTAATATTCTCCATCAAATTGATCCACTCTTCGCGAGCCAATCCAAAAGCATCTATAATCCGCACGAGTTCGGCTTTCTCGCGTGGACCTACTACTCCATCCTCTGCAGCCATATGAATCAGAAAACGAACAACATCTTTCCGCTCATCTTCAGATTGAAAACGATTTAACCAATGAACAATTGATTCCGAACGATACACGTCATTATAAGCCATTTTAAGTGATTCATGGAACGAACGATTGTTTTCAGGATACAGGTAAACGATATATCCTTTCAGATAAGCGCATTTCTCTTTAAAACATTCCGGATGAGTCCGCAACACATTCATACTCAACAAAACCAGGGCATCAATGTGATTATACGGATTGAATTTTGTTTTAAACCGGAATTCCTTCTTCAATTTGAAATAAGCATAGCGAATAAGCAAATAGGTCGGGTAAGCCATGATAAGTGCGGTAAGCGAAAGCCCGGTTACCGTTTCAATCAGTTTCTCTCGTTCAAATTCTTCTTCCGCAAGCCTTTGAGCTTGAGCCGATGAAATATCCAGCAATACGAAAAAGTTCATTAGTTATTGGATAATTTGGAGGTTAATGATTCGTAAGCCGCCTGAATTTCACGGAATTTCTCACTCATTTGTTTCTGAACTTCCGGTGATTCTTTTGCAAAACGATCGGGATGTGTTAATTTGACCAATCTGCGGTAAGCCGCTTTCACTTCTTCCATCGAAGCACTTTTCTCCAGGCCCAAAACACTATAAAAAAGATCCATTTGAGAAGCATTTGGCCGGGTCTGATACCGCTGTTCATTCTTCCGGGTAATCTTTTCCCGGTAAACAGCATCAAAATTATTCAGCTTCAATCCCAATTTCGACATCAAAGCAAGAAGATATCTTTGTTCATCCTCATTGATTCCGCCGTCATAAGCTGCAATTCCGGCTAAAAAATTGATCATTTTAATCCGCAACGCTTCAGACAAATGTTGATTGGACCAATCCGCAAGAGAATCCATTTTGACGATATGCCGCATGGAATAATCATACGATTCGGCCGCATGATAATAAACACTTCCGAAATTTTCACTAAGAAACTTATCGATATACGGGAATTTCCTATAATAATTATCCAAATCTCTTACTACTATCGCGCACGCTGCGGCAATGAAGATTTCAAATACATTTTGCTCTGTCGGCTCAAAATCTTTCGGAATAATCCCTTTATCCCAGCTCGCCTCAGATCTTCCATAAAAATAGCTTATTATAAACGGAGAAGCAACGATAGCCAAAACAAACAGAACCACCAATGTTCCTGAAAGATAATCTGTTTGCGATGAAACGTCGCTTGCTGTATTGGAAATCCGGCCCAATTCTGACCGGGTCAAAGAATCTACCAGTTGATTTAGGGAATCTTGATTCATGATTATTTAGGCATTAACGGATAAATCAAATGTTCCAAACCATTCAATTTGATTTCATAGATTAATTCGAGCTGCTGGCCCAGTTTACCCGCAGGAAATCCATTTTGCTTGAACCAAACCAGGTAATTTTCAGGCAAGTGGATCAAATACCTGTCTTTGTATTTTCCAAAAGGCATTTTTGTTTTTGCCAGCAAGACCAATTGATGTTCATCCATTGGGTGAATTTAGCTCAAATTAGCCAAATTAAAGACATATTCTGTCCCGGAATTTGATGTTTTCAACTCCAGTTCTCCTTCCAATTGTTCCGACATCGCCTGGATAATCTCTGTTCCGAAAGAAGCCACTGAATTTTCAGCCCAGGTTCCGTTATCACTGTAATAAAGCAAAAATCGGGAGGAAGCAGTTTGCAAATCCACCAAACGAATCACAATTTTAGGATTTTCCTGGTGGAAGAATGCGTGTTTCAATGAATTCAGCAACAGCTCATTGATCAAAAGCGCCAGTGGCACAATGCTTTTGGATTTCATATCTTCCACCTTCACTTCAATCTCAAATTCCGGTTTTTGATCAATGGAATAACTCGTCAATAAACTATTCACCAGTGATTTCAGGTATTTCTCCAGATCAAACTTCGACAAGGAACCCGATTGATACATTTTCTCATGAATAATCGCCATGGCTGTTACACGATCAATTGCCTCCTGGTAAAAACCACTGCTTTCAATGCCCGTACTATTGGCCTGTAAACGCAGTAAACTGGTAATAATCTGCAGGTTGTTCTTTACACGGTGATGAATTTCACGCAACATCACTTCCAT
This sequence comes from Fluviicola sp., assembly GCF_030151805.1. Classification (GTDB taxonomy): domain Bacteria; phylum Bacteroidota; class Bacteroidia; order Flavobacteriales_D; family Crocinitomicaceae; genus Fluviicola. The sequence goes on along the minus strand of NZ_JASLCN010000309.1, from coordinate 6,528 downwards.
CTCGGAATTTTGTTTCGAAATGATCTTGTTTTGCTCAATCAGAATATTGTTATTTTCCTGCAACTCTTTTTCAGAGTATTTTGTTGTCAGAATATACAGGTTCAATAAATAACCGATTGCAAAACCAACAATTGAGTATTCTGTGATAAAAGTTGCGATATCATTTCCTGAAAAGGATTTAACCGTGACGATATTCGCCTCGTGATAGAAAATCAGGTAATAAAACAAGACTAAGAAGTGACAAATCAATATGGAAATCCCCCATTTCTTTCCAAGAATAAAGAACGTAAAGATGATGTTGACAATCATCCACATGGGCGTAAGATAATGTGTTGCCTTGAGAAACAGAAACGCTCCGGAAATGATGAAAAATGAAACAACCGCGCAGATTTTCGCTACAAGCCGGTAGTTTTTTGTATACCTCAGGAATATCAGCGCAACCAGGCACATTCCAACCGCAAACACATTCGGCGTGGCACTGAAATGCTCATTGGAGTAGTTGACAATCGTCACAACAGACATGAGAATGACAAAAAAAATGCACAAGTGTTTTACCAACTTGTATTTAATTTTCTCATGAAAATCAATAAAGTCCCGCTCCAATTTGGTCATTCTAAAAGTTTCACAACAAATAAACGCAATTTATAGTTTATAAATTCGTCGATTCACAAAAAAGAGTGAAAATTCGTTCCACAATTCTATGAATCCCAATCTATTTAAAGGTTGAAGTCAATAGTTCGTATGCTTCCTGAATTTCAATAAATTGAGAGACATGCTTTTTCCGGGTCAAATCATCTGAATCCTTGATACGATCAGGATGGTAAATTTTAACCAGCTTCCTGTAAGCGCGTTTGATCTGAAGCAATGACGCCCCATTTTCAAGACCCAAAATGTAGTAATAAGGAACGTAATCAATCCTTTGGGAAGAAACAACACTTTGTTTTCTTTGGGTCAGAAGATCCTGAAGTTCGGTGTTCAACTCATCCAGATTCAGATTAAATTCCCGCAACAAGTAGAAAATCATTTCCGATTCCCTTGAACTGATCGACCCATTACTATTTGCAAGATGAACAACATAAGAAAACAATTCAACTTTATCTGAAGTTTTCAAATACTTATTCGTCCAGGAAACTAAGCGCCTGGTGCTTAAACCATTTAACAAAGCTCCTTCATACGAATCCTTTAAATTAAAATTTACATCAGAGAAATTCGCATCCAGGTATTTTTGAATCAGGGAAAGTTTATGCCTCAAAATCCGTTCATCTTCCCTAAAGGAAATCAGGCATCCGAAAGCAATTAAAATCTCAACATGATTCCTCCTGGAATAATTGAAATTCTTAGGTAAAATACCATTTTCCCAATAGGTAATCCGATGTCCCTTTTTATACTTCGCATAAGCAAAAGGAATACAAATAATGAGAAAAGGAATGGAAACGATGATAAAAAAAGCCAAATCATCAGTACCATTTGCAGGGTTTATTTTTAACTGCTGAAAAAACAGAAACATCAGACTTTTCCTTATTCAGGAATTCGCTTCAAAACTTCCAGTAAATAATCCCAGAATTTCTGAACAGACGAAACCTGAACACACTCATCCGGAGAATGAGCTCCGCGGATATTTGGTCCGAAAGAAATCATATCCATTCCCGGGAAGTGTTTTCCTAAAATTCCGCACTCCAAACCTGCGTGGCATGCTTTGATATTTGGTTCCGCCTGAAATTTCTCTCTGTACAGATCCGCCATGACATTCAAAATAGCTGAATCTGCATTCGGTTCCCAACCCGGATATTCTCCTCCCTGAACCACTTCCACTCCGACGCTTTCAAAAGCAGCACGAATCGTATTTGCTACGTCCATTTTGGAAGATTCTACTGAACTGCGCTGCAAGGATTGTGTTGTAAACAGATCATCTCCAACGGTCACTTTCGCCAAACTGGAAGAAGCTTCTACCAAACCGGCAATGGACGGACTCATTCTGAAAACTCCGTTATGAACCGCATAAACAGCATTTACAATTCGTTTAAAATCAGACTTTTTGACTACTCTGTTTAAATCTCCTGTTTCAAACACTGTCCAGTTTGCATCCTTTTCAATTGATTGAAATTCAGCAGTAATCTGCTCAATAATTTCATCTGAAGCCTGGTAAAATTTTGTTTTATCATCGTTTGAAATGGCGATCACTGCCGTACTTTCACGAGGAATTGCATTTCGCAAGCTTCCACCGTCCAAAGTACAAAGCCGTACATCAACAACCGACATCACGTGATTCAGGAAACGATTCATCCATTTGTTGGCATTTCCCCTTCCCAAATGAATATCCATCCCGGAATGTCCGCCAAGCAAACCTCTCAGTTTGATTTCAACACACACATGACCATTCGGCAAATCTTCATAAGTAATCGCTGCAGATGTATTGGTATCAATTCCGCCCGCACATCCGATCGACAATTCATCATCATCTTCCGTGTCAAGATTCAATAAAATTGTTCCCGAAATATTCGAAGCATCCACCTGCAAAGCTCCCGTCATTCCGGTTTCTTCGTCAATGGTAAACAGCGCTTCGATGGCAGGATGTGCAATATCTGTCGATTTCAGAATCGCCATGATCGTTGCCACTCCGATTCCATTATCAGCTCCAAGTGTCGTTCCGTTTGCTCTCACCCAATCTCCGTCCACAATCATTTCGATTCCTTGCTCATCGAAATCAAAAATAGTTTCGGAATTTTTCTGGTGAACCATATCCAAATGCGACTGCATAACAATCGTTTGGCGTTTTTCCATTCCGGCTGTTGCCTTCTTCTTGATCACCACATTACCGACACGATCCTGAATTGTCTCCAAACCAAGAGATTTTCCAAAATTGACCATGAATGCGATCACGCGCTCTTCCTTTTTCGAAGGTCGTGGAACTTCGTTTAAATCAGCAAAGTGATTCCACAACGCATGGGGTTCTAAATTTCTTACTTCCATAATTTCAGTAATTAATCAATAGTAACCAGGCAATAGTTATCAAGTACAAACTAATCACTATTGCCTATTGGCTATTCACTATTTTTAATATTTACAATTCTATTGATGTATAGTTCTTCCACCTTGGTTCTGGCCCATGGGGTTTTCCTCAAAAATTTCAAACTGGATTTCACACTGGGTTCATGGATGAAGCAGTTAATCGGGATCATTTTTCCCAAACGTTCGAAACCAAACTCTTCTACAAGTTCTGTCACGATTTTTTCCAATGTTACTCCGTGAAGTGGATCCATATTTCTTTAATTGATCATTGAAAAGGGATTCGAAGTCTTCCCCCTTTGAAGGGGATCGAGGGGATGGCCAAGAATTTCGGAGCCACCCTCCTTAGTCCTCCCTCAAGGGAGGAAACCTCAATCAACTTCGATTAAACCAGTTTACGGTATTTAATTCTCTTCGGCGCGGCATCTCCCAAACGCTTGCGCTTGTTCTCCTCATACTCGGAATAAGAACCTTCAAACCAAACAACTTGTGAATCACCTTCAAAAGCCAGAATGTGCGTACAAATACGATCCAGGAACCAACGGTCGTGGGAAATAACTACCGCACAACCTGCAAAACTTTCAATTCCTTCTTCCAAAGCACGCAAGGTATTCACGTCAATATCATTCGTAGGCTCATCAAGCAAAAGCACGTTCGCTTCCGTCATCAAGGTCATTGCCAAATGCAAACGGTTTCGTTCACCTCCGGAAAGCACTCCAACTTTCTTACTTTGATCCGATCCTGCGAAATTGAATTTCGACAAGTAAGCACGGGCATTGAATTTTTGATTTCCGATTTCGATAAACTCATTTCCGCCTCCGATCACTTCAAAAACCGTTTTTTCAGGAGAAATGTCCTTGTGCGTCTGATCTACATAACCGATTTTAACCGTTTCACCAATCGCAAAAGTACCTTTGTCCGGCTTCAATTCATCCATGATCATTTTGAAAATTGTGGTTTTACCCGCACCGTTCGGCCCGATAATTCCAACAATTCCCGCTGGTGGCAACTTGAAATTCAAATCGTCATACAATAACTTATCTCCAAACGCTTTCATCACATGTTCTGCATCGATGACATTGTTTCCTAAACGGGGACCATTCGGAATCGGAATTTCCAATTTCACTTCTTTGTCCTTCATTTCTTCCGACATCATCTTATCGTAGTTCTGAATACGTGCTTTATTTTTAGCGTGGCGGCCTTTCGGGTTCATTCTCACCCATTCTAACTCACGGGCAAGCATTTTCTGACGTTTGGATTCGGTTTTTTCCTCTTCTTTCAAACGGTTTCCTTTTTGCTCTAACCAGGAAGAATAGTTTCCTTTCCACGGAATTCCTTCCCCGCGGTCCAATTCCAGGATCCATCCTGCAACATTGTCTAAGAAGTAACGGTCGTGGGTTACAGCAATCACCGTTCCCTTGTATTGTTGTAAATGCTGCTCCAACCAATCAATGGATTCCGCATCCAGGTGGTTGGTAGGCTCATCCAGCAACAAAATATCCGGGTTTTGAAGCAGCAAACGGCACAAAGCCACCCGGCGCTTTTCTCCACCGGAAAGTGTTTCAATCAACTGATCATCCGGTGGACAACGCAATGCGTCCATCGCACGGTCTAATTTATTATCCAATTCCCACGCATCAACTGCATCAATCTTATCTTGTACAACTCCCTGGCGAGCAATCAACTTATCCATTTTATCCGGATCGTTCAATACTTCTTCGTCCATGAAAGCAGCGTTAATCTCTTCGTATTCTTTTAAAATATCCACGATATCCTGAACACCTTCCATCACCACTTCTTTCACCGTTTTCTTCAGATCCAATTCAGGCTCCTGCGGCAAATATCCAACCGAATATCCCGGGGAAAAAACAACATCTCCCTGGTAGGATTTATCCAGACCAGCGATAATCTTCATGACGGTAGATTTACCGGAACCATTCAAACCGATGATCCCGATCTTTGCTCCGTAGAAAAAAGACAGGTAAATATTTTTAATGATTTGTTTTCCCTGTGGAGTCACTTTGGAAACTCCAACCATGGAAAATATGATTTTTTTATCGTCTGACATATTGATTTTTTAGGAAAACAAAGATAACATTCTATGTGAAAAATTCAGTTAAAATCAAGGTTCATAAACAAAAAAGAGTCCGTCTCCTGCAATTGGGAGACGGACTCTTTTAAATAACTATTCGTTGACTCAATTCAGCTGTTCACTTTCCAATACACTATTTTGATCGGTGTATCGGGTATTTGGAAAAGCTGGCTGAACAAATTAATCCAATAAATCGGTGCTTCCTGAAATAATTCCCGAAGCCGTATCAGATCCGAATCCGTTTGCATTCTTCTGCATCAATACTTCTTTGTATCCGTTAAGCTTCACCCAAAGAATAATCCAAACAATCAAAATTGCCAATGGAGTAAGGAAATTCAAAAATGGAATAAACGCTCCGAAAGACAACGCACACATCGTGATTGCTAATCCTTTCCCAAAATCACCGTCTTCAGCTAAGCCATGAGATCTGTACTCATTCTTAATCGACTCGCAAATTTTCGGATATACGATAAACCCATACACCAAACTGAACAGCGGAATCCACATAAAGAGTATGTTGGCCACACCGGTCGTTCTGTTTTGTGGTCTGATATAGGCCATCGTGTCAATCAATGTCTTATAATAATAGATAACTAATAAAAGAATACCTACGATAATAATCAAATACAACAATACTATTCCAATACCTAGGGCTAAAAATTCTCCCGCAAAAGGGTTGTTTCTGTACATAATAATCAAGTTTAGTGAGTGCCAAAACTACTTAATTTTTGTTAAAAATCAATAGAAACAGGTTTTTTATTGAGTTTCCCCATTTCAATTGCGTACATCACAATAAATGCAATAGGAATCAGATTGGTAAGCAATCCGAAAAACATTCCCCCGCCAAACGATTTCGTCAAAGCAAGCATTGTATAAACCGAAAATACAATTGGAGGGAATTCTCCCAGAAAATAAATCCAAAACCCCCAGCGTTTCAAGCTGAACATCAAAAATGCTCCCAGCGAACACAAAACGGGACTCAGAATCCCGAAACCGAAAAAAAACAATCCTGATTTCGGCGAAACATCCTGAAAGGCCTTGAAGAGGTTTGAAGCTGCCAGTGAAAGCAACAGCATCACCAGTGAGTACATTGATCCCACCCAGGTCAGAATACAAATCACCAAAAGCAATATGGATCGTTTATCCTTTAACCGAACTTCGAGGCTATCAACCGACTCTTCTGTTTTCCAATTTTCCATGTGTCCGAATCTAATCAAAGAAGTAGAATATAACAAAAAAATCCCTCTGCAAATGCAGAAGGATTTTTTCTATTCTTTAATGAAAGAATGAATTACATATCATTCAATTCTTTTTCCATTCCTTTCTTAAATGCTTCTTTGAAAGCATCATCACCGATAGTACTTGATGCAGCAGCAGCAAGACTCAATCCCATTACAAGGATGATAGCCCAAACTGTACCAGCAATTCCG
>NZ_JASLCN010000188.1 GCF_030151805.1 Fluviicola sp. | reverse complement strand
CCGGATTCTGCTACGCTTAAAGTTGGACCATTACTTCCGTCTGACCATTCAAAAACACCTGGCATTGAAGAAGAAGGAAAAGGATTTAACTCAGCAGTTCCATCGCATAGCACAAAATCATTTCCTAAATCAGGAGCGTCGCTCATCAGTTGATTGGAATTATAATACCAGGGCAATCCAAGTAGTGCTGTGTCTGGCAGTGTGACCGCATCTTCTACATAATTACAAGCCAATCCGGTTGCTTCGGGATTATTGATAACATCCAAAAAATAATCTACACCAGTTGAAGACTTACCGTTCACATAAATTTTGTTATTTGGAGCAATTTGCAACTGACCTGACGACCCACTTCCGATTAATGTTCTGCTCGCCGGAATATTAGCAGCAGTCAAATCATACTGAAAAACACCTCCTCCAAAAATATCGCTAATGTAAAGCTTACTACCAGATCTGGAGAACTCTATTCCGTAGTTCATATCTGCGTTAATACCAGTAAACAAATGCTGATTTAAGCTTGCACTACCAGTCAATCGATCAAAGTCAATCAAATCAATAGCTCCGTTTAAATAAGTCTGCGCAACAACTAACTGACCCGTAACCGGATTGGGTCTTATCATCCCAATACTTATGCCTTGTGTAAAATAAAAACCCAAATCACTTGTTACGGGCACAGGATTTATTCCGGTAGCTGAAACATGAAAGGCATTTAAAACACTTTCATTGTCCATTCCGTGGCAAATGATCCAGGTATCTTCGCAATTTGCATGCGGAACCGCAGTAATGAATTCGGTTGCATTTCCAAGCAAGGTTACATTTTTTATTGCCGTAATATCACCCAATCCACCATTCAGGCTCATGTCTACTTCAGAATAGGTGATTCCATTTTGTGCCGGTGAATTGGTTCCATCTGCTGCCACAATATAATAAACTCCGGCTGCACCCGGTTTCGGAATAATCATGCACTGCGAACTTTCATCCCCCAATAACCCGGAGCCATTGGGCATTACAGTGTTACTCGCGTCCCAAACATTTAACCCATTCGTATAAAAAAGGATATCTCCCGTTTGATTACTGATAGAGGAACAAGATTCTCCCGTTACCATCATACTTCCTGTAAAAGGAACAGGAGTACCAGAACTAAAATTGAGACCAACACCATTACCGAAATACCAGTTCATATGTTCTTGCTGGCAATTCCCATAACCGAAAAAGATCATGGAAAGAAGAATGGCGAGTAGAGTTCTGAGTGCTTCCATTCTCTTAATTTGACATATATTCTGCTAGTAAATACCACCTAAAAAGCCAATGGTATACTCTATTGATTCTATAGAATCAGGTATTGACTCTGGAGTATTTTTCACATATCTGTTCTTCTGATTTTCTTCGCTAAGAATTAGTCCCGTTTTCTGATAGCCTCCTAACGAATTTTAGGCATTCACAGACCAGAATACACTCTATTGTGAGTTTTCTGGTGTTTGGAATGTTCACACCGTGTTATAGCTGGCAGATTTCTTCACTCTTTCTAAATTCTACCCCCCTTTATCTCCTTCCAAAGGGGAAACTTAAAATCCGCTCTAATGGAACTTTCTGTGAGATTTCCATTCAATTGTCGGGATAAACTTTTCACCGAGGCAGGGGTAAAATAAAAAAGCTCCATCTTACGATGAAGCTTTTGAAGAGTTGACCCACTAGGGCTCGAACCTAGACTCTTCTGGACCAAAACCAGACGTGTTGCCAGTTACACCATGGGTCAATTGCGAGGGCAAAGTTAATACTAAATTCTTTTCCTACAAGGAATCCGATAAAAAAACTTGAAAATTTCATGCAAAAAAGTGAAAAAACATTGAAATTCATTCAATTAGCATTTTTCAACATTTCTATGAGGAATCGTCGCAATATATTTATAACTTCGCGAGTCAAACTTTCAAAGTAAATCATGAATTACAACAAACTGAATAACCTTACAGGCTGGTTCGTTTTTTTAATCGCAACGATTGTTTATTTCCTAACCATTGAAGACACCGTTTCACTTTGGGATTGCGGGGAATACATTACAGCAGCAAATAAATTAGAAGTTGGTCACCCTCCGGGCGCACCTTTATTCATGGTTTTAGGACGTTTGTTCTCTTTCTTTGCAGAACCTCAAATGGTGGCAGTTTGGATTAACAGACTTTCTGCTCTTTCCAGTTCGTTTACGATTTTGTTCATGTTTTGGTCGATTACCATGTTTGCGAAGAAAATCATGCAGCGCACAAACAGAAACTGGTCGAAAGGTGATCAAATTGCGACATTGGGCGCAGGAGTTATCGGAGCTTTGGCTTATACATTCTCCGATTCATTCTGGTTCTCGGCAGTTGAAGGTGAGGTTTATGCGATGTCATCTTTGTTTACAGCGGCAATTTTCTGGATGATTTTGAAGTGGGATGCGGAAATGACCAGCATCAAGCACGGTGAAATCAAAGACGGAAGAGCTCCGATGCGTTGGATGGTTTTGATTTGGTTCATGTTTGGTTTGGCGATTGGTGTCCATTTATTGGGATTATTGGCTGTACCGGCGATTGCTTATGTTATTTACTTCAACTTATGGGAGAAAACCAGCTTGAAAGGTATTATCCTGACAGGTTTGATTTCGATCGTCGTTCTTGGTTTTGTTCAGGAAGGGATTATTCCGGGAATCGTTGCATTGGCATCCTGGTTTGAGGTGGCATTTGTAAACTCATTCGGTTTACCGTTCTTCTCCGGAACTGTTTTCTTCTTTATCTTGTTGATTGCAGGATTTGTATGGGGATTCAGATATGCGAAGAGAAAAATGAAACCGATCCTGAACACCGCTTTGTGGAGTTTGGCTTTCCTATTAATTGGTTATGGCTCTTTTGCAGTGATCGTGATTCGCTCCAATGCAAATACACCACTTGACGAAAATGACCCTGAAAACTTAGTAACACTTCACGCTTATTTGAAACGTGAGCAATACGGTTCATGGCCGATTTTGAATGGTCCTTACTGGAACTCTGCATTGGATGATCAATCGACATTCGGTGATGCAAGCCCGTTCTTCCTGAGACGTTTTGTAGTAGAAAACAATTCAACCGGATTGGATGCAAAGGCATTTATTTCTGAAAAGGATGCCAATGAATGGATTAAAGGCAAAAGCGGAAGTTATTCCGTGAAAGAAAAATATTTCTCCAGTAACGAAAGTGTGAGAAAAAACAGCAAGCAGGTCTACAAACAAACGACTTTCCTGCCGCGCATGTATTATACGTCCAACAATCCGAATGATCCGAAGATCAATGCTTATAAAAGCTGGTCGGGATATGATCCGAAAGATGTTTCTGATGCGGATGATATCGGAACGGATGGAATGCGCCTGCCGCGTTTCGGTGAAAACATGGAATACATGTTCAGCTATCAGATGAGCTGGATGTACTGGCGCTACTTTATGTGGAACTTCTCAGGTCGTCAGAATGACTTCCAGGGACACGGCGATGACATGCGCGGAAACTGGATTTCCGGATATTCCTTCATTGACGATGCGCGTTTGGGAAATCAGGAAAATGCTCCTTACTATACGCTTGAAAACAAAGCTCACAACAATTTCTGGATGCTTCCGCTTGTTTTGGGAGTAATCGGAATTATTTTCCACTTCTATCGTGCTCCGAAAGATGCGTTTATCGTATTCCTGACATTCTTCTTTACCGGAATCGCGATTGTGATCTATCTGAATCAAAAACCGTTCGAACCGCGTGAGCGTGATTACGCATACGCCGCATCCTTCTATGCCTTTGCATTCTGGATCGGATTAAGTGTTCTGGCATTGTATGATGCGTATAAAAACTTCAATAAAGCCGACTGGAAAAAGATGATAATCGGCTTCGGTTCTTTAACCGGATTGATGTTGATCTTCCTACTTTTTGGCGGAAGTGGAATTATCCTGGTAACCTGGCTGGTTGTTGCTGTAATTGCTCTGGCACTCCTTGGAATTGCCTTCGGATTGCGGAAAGCACTTCCGAATCAAAACGTAGCCGCAATCGCATTTACGATCCTGACCTTATTTGTTCCTTATTTGATGGGACAACAAGGATGGGATGATCACGATCGTTCAAACAAAACTTCTGCTCATGATTTAGCATACAATTATCTGCAATCATGTGAGAAAAACGGAATTATTTTCTCTGTTGGTGATAACGATACATTCCCGTTGTGGTACTTACAGGAAGTAGAAGGTGAAAGAACGGACGTACGCGTTTGTAACACCAGCTTGTTCGACACGGATTGGTATACCAACCAGATGAAAATGAAAATGTATGATTCCGAACCGCTTCCTATTACCTTCAGAGAAGATCAGATCTTGATGTGGGCAGGAGGAACGGATCAGGCATTTTTTATGTCGACAACTCAATTGTTGAACCAGGGAATCAAGCGCGAAGCTGTTGAGAAAATCTTTAACCTGAAAGTGAAGAACAGTCCTCAGCAGTTCAAACAAGCATTTACTTCTTTCACCAATACGGCATCATCCATTCTTGCTACCGTTAAAGCGAAAGATCCGTCATACGATCCGCGCATTGCACAAATCCGTGAGGCTTTCGGTTATTCAGCTGATTCTGCGAACCTGGATGTGATTGAGAACATGGAGAACGGAGTTCTTGAAATTTTCGACGGATATAGAAACCAAATTATTGATGCGGATGTTAGCGGATTAGAGCAACTTCAGCAACTAATGTCTTCATGGGAAGATACCTGGTCTTTCCTTCCGATCAAGGATGCAATTGCTTTCATGCAGGATGATGATAACATGATCAAGTACGGAACAACTTATTTACGTGTTATTCCAAGTACAGGATTCATTTTATCCGTTAATAAGAAAAACGCATTGACTTCTAAAATCATTTCCAAGGAAGAAGCTGAAAGCTGCGAAGACGAAATTCGTTTCCGTTTCAATTCCAGAGCTGTTCAGGGTATTTCGAAATCAGATATCATGATTTTGGATATGTTGGCAAACAATGACTGGAAAAGACCGATGTATTTCACATCTCCGGGTAACACGGAAGTTTCTACAGCCATGTATCAAAGCGGGCATTTACGCACAAATGGTATGGCTTGGGAAATCACTCCGATCATGGCTCAGGGAAGAACTCCGGCGAATGAGAAACTGATGTACAAACATTTGATGGAAACGTATCATTACGGTAAAATGAATGATCCGAATGTATTGACAGATTACTATGCTCGTCGTCAGACCGTTCAATTCAGAACGATGTTTGCTCAATTGGCTGAAAACTATGTTACTGAAGCTGAGCAAATGGAAATGAGCAAAAAGCAATACACTCCGATGCTTAAGAACTTAAGAGCAAGCGGACAAGCACGTGTTGCGGATTCATTGGAAAACTCTTTCAAAGGAAGATTGGGAATGTCTCCGGCTGAATTGCGTAAAAAAGCATCACTATTGATTCGCAAATCATTGGAAGTAATGCCTGCTGATATCGTATTGGATTACGGTGAAAAACCAACCGGCGGTGGTGCGATTAAAGATGCAAATGGCGCTGAGTACCAACAGTACCGCGATGGAGTTCTGCAGGATTATGTAAACTTATTGTACCGTGCAAACGACAAGGAAGGTGCTGAAAAACTGGGAGCAGAAGTTGCCCGTCAGTTGGAAAGCATCATGGGTTATTTCAAACACAGTAAAGCAAACTTTGCAGTTTCCAATAACTCCGATTATATTGCTGCGGTAATTAATTATGCTACAATCCACAAAGCTGCAGGAGATCCTGAATCAGGAAACCCGGGAGGAGCACTTGCAGGCAGAACAACGAAAGGATTAGAAGAGCTTTACAACCTTGATTTGAAACGCATCTATGATGAGTTGGATCAATTGGCGATAGCAAATGACGACAACGGACTGATCTCCGGTAAACAAAATTTACAGGGAACAATGAATGCGATCGACTTCACCTTCAAATTAACAGGAACCCAGGTTCCGGGTGCGCCACAACCGGCTCCGGCAGGAATGCCAGCAGGAAGTGAAGCGGTTTTGAATGAAGAAGTCCTGAACAACGTTCAGCCTTCGGACGATTCCATGTAGAATAATAAAAATGAAATTATTTAAACCTCCACGCTTAGCAGATTGGGTTCTCCCAAGGTTAAGGTGGAGGTTTTCTGTTTCTGAGCCAGTCGTTTTTCTTACATTCGATGACGGCCCGAATCCGGAAATCACTCCTTTCGTACTCGATTTATTAAAACAATACAACTGGAAAGCAACGTTTTTTTGTGTCGGGCAGAATATTGAAAAAAATCCGGAACTCTTTCAGCGCGTTCTTGCGGAAGGCCATGTGATCGGGAATCACACGATGAAACACCTGAATTCCATCAAAACGGATAACGAAAGGTATCTGAACTCTTTCAGGGAATTTGAACACGTTTATTCAAGCAGGCTTTTCAGACCACCGTACGGCCGGATTAAGCCAAGCATGGCGAAAGAAATCAGTAAGACGCATCGGATTATTATGTGGTCGTGGTTATCGTATGATTATGATTTAAGCGTTAGCACCGAACGCATTCTGGATGAAGCGAAACGCATCAAGCCAGGTGATATCATCGTGTTGCACGATAATCCCAAAATTACGGAAAGACAAAAAATCCTGCTTCCGCAGTTATTTGAACTGTTACAAAAAAGAGGATTCCACTCGGAAGTTATCTCTGCTTAGGTTTTTTGTAGATCGGAACGCTTGAGCAAGCTTCTCCGTACATGATGCTGGAACAAATCGGCTGCACTTTTACCAAAAACTGAGACATCGCTGCTTCCGGCTGCGGAATATCCGAACAACCCTTCACGATCAGTTTTCCATCTGTAAATTGTTGTATATCTAATTGTTCGATATTCAGTTCCAATGCTTTTTGTCGCGCGTCGGCTAAAT
>NZ_JASLCN010000186.1 GCF_030151805.1 Fluviicola sp. | reverse complement strand
AAAATCAGAAATTAATGGTGCTTTTCAGCAGCGGAAAGCATCTCAATGAGCGCACCCTGATCTTTGATTCAAAAACAAAACTCAGACCCGATAAATTGATTGTTTCCGAAAACAGCACGCTGGTGATTGATTTCAAAACAGGCGAAAGAAGCAAAAAGCACGAAGAACAGGTAATCGGTTATCTGAACATTTTGAAGGAAATCGGAATGCCCGGAATTGAAGGGTATTTGTATTATACGGGTGGTTTGGGATTGGTGGAAGTTTCAGGTGGAAATATGCTGGATTTGTAACTTCTGGTTACATGTTCGCGGTATTGCGAACAACCCTTTATTTTAGATGGATTCAGGGATTATTTTTTATCCAAAAACATCACTCCTTCTGCAACACGAACCACCAGCGAGTTTTTATCCATATCCTCTACCAGCCAATCAATCTGCTTGTTTGTCAGGTCGTTTTTAATCTGAATAATACTCTTTTTCGGCACATGATATGTTCCGTGAACCGTGTCTTGTCCATAAACAACAAAAGGGAGACCGGATTCCTCTTTGCCTCCCCCTAAAAATTCATACACTTCTGTATGCGTTTCGTAAGAACCATCGTTCTTCAATATCTTTGTATAACTCCACTTTCCTTCCAACCGGTCGATAACCCGTTGTTTTTTGCAGGAAAAGAAAAAAAAGCATGCACAAACAATCAGAACGTAACGCATCTCAGATAGTCATTATATCTTTTTCTTTTGCATCAACCAAATCATCCACTTTTTTGATGAATGCATTGGTAATGTTTTGAATTTCGTTTTCTGCATCCTTGGACATATCTTCGGAAAGACCATCTGCTTTCATACCTTTTACCATGTCCAATGAATCTTTGCGATTGTTTCTGATCCCAACTTTTGCATGTTCGCCTTCTGCCTTCGCCTTTTTCACCAAATCACGTCTGCGTTCTTCTGTCAAAAGTGGAATTTGAATAATCAATTGTTCCCCGTTATTCTGTGGATTCAATCCCAAATTCGCATTCATGATTCCTTTTGCAATCTCGTTCAACATGGATTTTTCAAATGCCTGAACAGTCAATGTACGCGCATCCATGGAGTTCACGTTTCCAACTTGTTGAATCGGCGTAGGAGAACCGTAATAATCTACCATCACTCCGGAAAGCATAGACGGTGTAGCCTTTCCGGCTCTTACCTTTGTTAATTCGTTTTCTAAGTGATCTAATGATTTTGCATTCGATGACTTCAAATCATCATAAATTAGTTCTAACTCTTCGGTCATAATTTATCTAAATTGAATCTTTAGCTATTAGTTTCTTACAATTGTTCCCACTTGTTCGCCTGCCATCAATCGTTGCAGATTTCCCGGTGTATCCATGTCAAAAACAATGATCGGTAAATCGTTTTCCATGCAAAGCGTGAAAGCGGTCATATCCATTACTTTCAATCCTCTGCTATAAGCGTCTTCAAAAGTAATTACGTCAAATTTTGTTGCTGTAGGATCTTTCTCCGGATCTGCCGTATAAATTCCGTCAACGCGTGTCCCTTTCAGGATCACATCCGCATTGATTTCGATTGCTCTTAATGAAGCAGCAGAATCAGTCGTGAAATAAGGATTCCCGGTTCCTGCCCCAAAAATCACTACGCGACCTTTTTCCAAATGTCTCACAGCTCTTCTTCTCACGTAAGGTTCCGAAATTTCTTTCATTTCAATCGCAGATTGGAGACGCGTTTGAAGACCCGCGGATTCCAATGCAGACTGAAGCGCCATGGAATTGATCATTGTTGCCAACATTCCCATGTAATCTCCGTGCGTTCTGTCCATTCCGCCTTCTTCAGCCTGAACACCACGGAAAATGTTTCCACCTCCGATAACAATCGCCACTTCAACACCCAAATCGTGGATTTCCTTGATTTGCTTAGCGTATTCACTAAGCCGCTGGTTATCAATTCCAAATTGTTTGTCTCCCATGAGAGATTCACCACTTAATTTGAGCAGAATGCGACGGTATTTCATATTTATCGAAAGAAGTTGCGCAAATATAGTGGGAAATCTTTGAAATTCGGAAAACGATTCCAAAATAGTGGACGATAAATCACTAATTTAGATCAATAAAGATTGATTTCTATGGCACTTATTACTTTCAAGACATTCGACAATTCAATTGATGCTCACATTCTGAAAATCAAGCTTGAAAGTGAAGAAATTACCTGCTTTTTATTTGATGAAAACATTGTGAGCGTTAACCCGCTCTATTCCAACTTGGTGGGAGGGATCAAATTAAAAATCAACGAGGAAGACCTGGAACGCGCGAAAGAGATCGTATCCGAACTGGAACAAACACCTTACACTACGGAAGACGAAAAAGCCATCACCTGCCCCAATTGTCAATCCACTCATATTGAATCCGGTTATAAATCCATGAAAAGTGTCGGGGCTGTTATTTCTGCCATTGCTTCCTTTGTATTTTTCATTTTCCCGGTTTACAGGAAAGATGTTTACAAGTGTAAGGATTGCGGAAATGAATTCGATTTGAAGAGAAAATAACTTTTAGCTTCCATCAAAAAGAAGGACAATTATTAATTTCCCCTATGTGTTCTATGAATCTATTGTGGTTCAAAATAAATCACATAGAGCGTATCGATCACATAGTTTTATCACTTTGACGAACTTTTACATGATTACTGATATACTTTGTTCCCAAATGAAAGAAACAAAAAAATCCTGCCATAAAATGACAGGATTTCCGAATATCTAATTCCTTTGATTAGCTCAAAGAGAAACGCTTAAATTCTGTAACAGTCAATCCGTTCTCAGTTGAATTCAAGAACTGCTCAACAGTTACTTTGTTGTCGCGGATAAACTCCTGGCTCAACAAGGTATTTTCTTTGAAGAACTTCGTCAAACGACCTTGAGCAATTTTCTCAGCCATATCAGCAGGTTTCCCTTCCTGAATTGCCAATTCTTTACCCACTTCGATTTCACGCTCGATTGTACGTGCATCAACTCCGTCCTTATCCAAAGCGATTGGGTTCATAGCAGCAACTTGCATTGCAACCTGACGACCAGCTTCAGCAACTGAATCTCCACCTTTGTTCAAAGCAACCAACGTAGCCAATTGGTTCCCCGGGTGATTGTAAGCAACAACCGTGTCACCTTTCAATACAGCATATCCGGACAAATCCAATTTTTCACCGATAACACCAACTTGTTCAGTAATTTTCTCCTCAACAGTCAATTTATCATCGTACTTCAATCCTTTCAATTCTTCTGCAGTTGCAGGCAAATTGTTCATTGCGATATCAACCAAAGATTGAACGAAGTTACGGTAAGTATCATTTTTAGCAACGAAGTCTGTTTCACAGTTTAACGTTAATAAAACTCCAACTTTGTTGTCTGCGCTAGTTTGAGCAAAGATCAATCCTTCAGAAGCTTCGTTCTCACCTCTTTTCGCAGCAACTTTTTGACCTTTTTTACGCAAGATATCAACAGCAGCTTCGAAATCACCGTTTGCTTCTACCAATGCATTTTTACAGTCCATCATACCAGCACCTGTTTGCTGGCGTAATTTGTTTACATCTGACGCAGTAATTGCCATGACTATAAATCGTTTAAATGTTTGTACAAAAATATGCCCCGACTATTACGCCAGGGCTACTTTGATATTATTCTTTTGTCTCTTCTACTTTAGCTGCAACTTCTTCTGTTGTTGCTGCATCTTCTTTGTCTTTAGTTGCAGTTGTCTTGCGATCATCCAAACCTTCTTTGATTGAACTGCAGATTGCATCTAAAATGATTGCAATTGACTTTGTAGCATCATCATTTGCAGGAATTGGGAAATCTACCAAACGAGGGTCAGAATTCGTATCAACCATTGCAAATGTAGGGATACCCAAACGTTTTGCTTCAGCCAATGCAATGTGCTCATGTCCGATATCAACAAGGAACAAAGCTGCCGGTAAGCGGCCTAACTGAGCGATACCGCCCAATACTTTTTCCATTTTTTCCCTGTCGCGGCTCAGCATCAAACGCTCTTTTTTAGTGATGTTCTCTGCGCTGCCGTCAGCAAGCATTTTCTCGATGCTCTGCATTTTCTTAACGCTCTTACGGATAGTCTGGAAGTTGGTAAGCATACCACCCA
>NZ_JASLCN010000185.1 GCF_030151805.1 Fluviicola sp. | reverse complement strand
GCAAAATATCCGAAACTGGAAGTAATCGTTGGAAACATTGCAACTGCTGAAGCTGCGAAATACCTGGCAGATGCCGGTGCCGATGCAGTGAAAGTGGGAATCGGGCCCGGTTCGATTTGTACGACACGAGTGATCGCCGGAGTTGGAGTTCCGCAATTAACTGCTGTAAATGATGTAGCACTTGCTTTGGAAGGAACAGGAGTTCCGGTAATTGCTGACGGTGGAATCCGATATACCGGAGACATTGTAAAAGCAATTGCTGCCGGTGCAGATGTGGTAATGATCGGATCCATGTTTGCCGGAGTGGAAGAATCTCCGGGTGAAACGATTATTTACGAAGGAAGAAAATTCAAGTCTTACCGTGGAATGGGATCTTTGGAAGCCATGCAAAAAGGTTCGAAAGACCGTTATTTCCAGGATGCGGAAGACGATATCAAGAAATTGGTTCCGGAAGGAATTTCAGGACGCGTTCCTTACAAAGGAAATCTGTTCGAAGTGATTTACCAGATCGTTGGAGGTTTGAGAGCCGGAATGGGTTACTGTGGTGCGGGTTCTATTGACAAATTGAAAGGCGCTGAATTCGTTCGTATCACATCTGCGGGAATGCGTGAATCTCATCCTCATGATGTTACCATTACACGAGAAGCTCCGAACTATAGCTTAAAATAATTTCGACTTCCTTTGAAGTTTATTTCTGATAAGCGGGTTACATTTACATGAACCCGCTTATTTTTGTATATAAACCTTTCAAAACGAATGAAGCTTTTCGTCTGTATTGTTCTGATACTGCATGTCACTTTAGCGCATGCCCAGGTTTCATACGAAAACCGGATTCCGCTTCAGTCGAAAGGTGAAATGCCTGATTTTATTCAAACGAATTGTCAATTCATGAAGTTCGACAATTCGCAAACTCCTTATCTCACCACCGGAAAAAGCACTCCGGATGAGGTTCAATCCGTTTTCGGAAGTTTGGCTTCGAACGGCAGATTGGTTTACGGAGAGGAAGTTCATGCATTTTGTTCCGGCTTACTGCGCGATTTGCTGCAACGAGATCCCAAACTCGATCAAAGCATTGAAATTTATCCTTTCAAATCCAGTTTGGTGAGTATTCTCAACGATGGCCGTTCGACAATCTATATTTCTACCGCGTTGATTGCAAGAGCAAGTAAAACAGAACAACTTTACTTTTTAATCGCCACGCAGCTTTATCACCTGAAAAACAAGTCGGTTCTCAATCCGATCAAACTAAACCGGTATCCGAATCTGAATACCCGTCTGTCTCAACTCAGCAATTATGACAGCCTTGCGACAAGTAAAGCGGATTCATTTGCCCTGAAACTGAATGAAGAGCTGAATCTCGATCCGTATTTTCTCATTGAAGGGTTGAACATTCTGCGCCAGAAAAACGATCCGATCGAGCAACTTGAGGTTCCGAATGACTATTTCAATTCGGATCTGATGACCGTTCCGGGTGTTCTTTTTGACAGGAATAGCTATCGTCTGGAAAAAGAATTGATCAGTCCTTATTCCATGCAAATTCTGGATCGCGAGGAAGAATTGGGTAAACTCTTTATCGGCACTGCGCGGGTCGAATACCAACTCATCCGGCCAGATTTTGAAGAAGTCGTCAATTTGTGTGCCTTTCAATATGTGGAAGATTTGCTCCTTGAGAACAAGCCTGAAGATGCGCTTTATCACTTGTTCATATTGGAAAACAGGGATATCGACAAACGACTCATTGCCAAACTGAAAGCTCATTCCTGGCTCACGATTGTTCAGAAATCACTTTATCCGGTCTACCGGAAAACGGTTACTGTGAGGCGTCTTTACGATTCACCCAGTTCTGTTTTCTACCTCGGGCTTTATCGTTTAAGTTCCGGAAAAACCGCTTCCATGGCATTGGGATTGAGAATCATTACCGATCTGGCAAAAGACACCAGTAATCCCGAACTTGGCTTGATCCGGAACTACCTCATTGACCTGATTCAAAAAAGCAGGGAATTTAATCCGAACGTCTTTTACAAGCAAAGCTATTCCGAAGTTTTGGCAAACAAGTATTCCGGGAGTCAAATTCCGGTTGATTCCCCTTTTTACGCTTACGCTTTAAGCGACCTGGTATCTGATCCGGAATTCATCAACTTAATCACCGGAGCAAAACCGGTTTATGAACCGACTGAAGAGCCTCTCACCATGCTAACGGTCGAATCAACGGCATTTCTCTTTCACAAAAAGAAGCTGAAGGAGGAAAAAACGGAAGAGAAAACCCGGCTACTGACTGAAAGTATTGAAAACAACAGCATTGATCACGAAGTAAACACCTCTTCTTTCACATTGGACAGCACTGATAAAACAGCATTGACCCAGCTCTACAATTTGCGCTATACTTTCAACACCTTAGATCGGCAAATCCGGAATCAAACCAATTACCTGCGTACGGTTTTCCCTTTAAATTTCCGGCAAATGAAGGAACTTTCTACCAATGGAAATGAACACTTACTTGGAATCTTTCATTTTGAAAATCAATACAACCTCAATATTCAGGGTTATCACCTGACCGGAATTTTCATTGTTCCGCTTCCTTTTGTCCTGACTGACCTTGTGCTTGGCGGAAATCACTGCCAGTTTATTTCGTTTATCATTGACAGGCAAACCGGAAATGTGCTTTTTGCCGAAAATTCGAAGTACCGAGATCCTTTGACAAAACCCTTTATCAAAAACAAGATTCAACACTCATTTCAGACTATCTTTAAAACAAGTTCGGGCTTATGAGACTCTTTTTTACCGGTTTATGCTTTGTTTCCATGTTTGGTTATTCTCAATCGGGATATCTGAACCAGAAAAACCTGGCATCGGTCGAACTATTCGGAAATTCGCCTCTGATTCTCAACACCAAACTCCCGCAATACCGCTTTGAGAAAGAGAAAATGGTGGAACGAAAGGAATGGCTGAACGGCGGAGGCAGTATTTATTACATCCGCGTTTTAAGTAAAAAAATCGGTTTCGGAGTTGAAGCAAACATCAAAAACCTCAAAGTCATCGGTCCGAAAAATTTCAGTATTTCGAATAACACTACCAACGTGGTTGTGACGGACACCACCTGGCTCCGCACAAATCCCTTCAATGTGAATTGCTATACTTTTATGACCCGGCTGGAGGTTTACAACAAATTGGGAAATGGCCCGATCGGGCTTGCGCATGTTATCGGGTTGGGGTTTTCACTTTCAAAAGCAATCGACAAAACCTATTATTACAGCCTGAATGAATTCGGAACACAAAGCACTTATGAAGATTACTGGTCTGCTCCGGACAAGTTTTACCTGGAGAAAAAGTGGCCGCTGATCAAATCGATCGTTTTTCAATATGGTGTACAAATGCGTTATCCGCTCGGCAGCCGGTTTTCACTCAATTTCGGAATCAAATCGCTGATCAATATTGCGCTTCGGATCCGGGAAGACCGGATTGTTACCAATGACAATGATCCGTATCGCCTGGATAATTTGTTTTATAACCTGCGAAAGGAAAATGCTTTTTCACTGAATTTAAATGCCGGTTTGAGTTATCATTTTTAGTTTTTGTCCTGTCAAGAAGTCTCACCGCGGAGAACACAAGTGCTTTAGTCTTTCGTTGTTTTTGACGTATCTCCATTGCATTCTGATATTCAAACTGACTGGAAATGGTTTTTTCTCAAAAGTGAGTATTTAAAAACGATCGTTTTTCAGCTTTTATGAACTCTGTGATTCTCGCAAAAAATAATGGAAAATGGCCGAAAAATGTTCAATCTGTACTTAAAACACGTGTTAGTTTTATAACATTTTAATACTGTATCTATGCTTAATCCATACTTGACCTATGCCCTACCTATACTTGAAAGTGTTTTTCTGCCTTTCGCATGTGGTTTTCGGGCATTTTTTGATGACGGTGTTTTTACAGATCTGTGAATCGGGTTTTAACTATTGTCCCCAACATTCTGTTGTCCTTCTGTTCCCGATACTTCCCAACTAAAATGTCGGGATACTCGAACTAACAAGACAAAAACATCTAATCCAACACCTTCGATTTGAAGCCGGACAAAAGATCGTGAATCACTATCAAATCCGAATAAATTCCGCTCAACGTTTGCCGGTATTGCGGATCTAAAATTGCCTGGTCAAAATCCATCGGAATGTTCAACAAGTCGTTTTCGATCGCGTCCAGTTTTTCCATTACCTGGCTGTATGCATCCGGATCGACTTCTTTGATGAAATCGTTCAGGAAAAATTCTGTTTGTGAAATATATAGTGATCTGGGATCCAAAAACAAGCGGATTGCTTCTACTTTTACAAATAATTCATTCATGGTAAAATCGGAGAAGCGGCTCATCTCATATTGTTCCGATTGCGTATCCAAAGGTTTTTTAATGCACTGATCCGCCAGATCGGTTTTAATGTATTTCAGCAAGCCTGTCATCATGCAATCAAACGCGGCAGTCGGTTCGGCTTTCATGAATTCATTCTTCAGCGCGGCCTGGTTCAGTAATTCCAGGAAATCGTTTCGAAGTGCCATGGATGCAAACAAAAAATACTGTCTTCTGCGCAGAAAATTGTAATCAGTCACCGATCTGTTTCCCGGAGCTCCATTACTTTGATCCTCACCATACAAGAGGAATTCAAGTACATGCATTCCACAGGAACGGTTGTTTGTCCCGCTCACATTGTCCCAGCTTTTCACTGTCGACTCGGTAATAAACGGATAGTTAACAGCATCATTGATAATTCCTGCCGACATATTTGTGCTGACATAATCCACGTATTCGGGATTGATCGGATAGGATTCTATCCGGGAATAAACCGCCTCACCGGGAAGCGTAAACTGCCCGTTTCCATACAAATACGGGCCCAACAGCAAATAAGTTGATCTGAGATCAAAATAAGCTGATTTGGTTGTTATAAAATTGGTTGAACTCACTACGCCATAAAAATTGCTTGCAGCATCGTAATAAGAAACAACCTTTATCTGATTCCGGCGGAACAACTCACTCCGGGAAGTGATGTAAGCATTCCTGATCTTAGACAATTGAATGGAATAATGAGAATCTTTCTCAAATGAGCCTTTTTTGCAAGACATCAAAGCAGCAAGCAATAGCCATAAAAACAATTTCAACGGATTCATGCGGCACTTTTTATCATCGGATTCAACTTATTACGTTACATAAATATACTGATACGCTTCACAATGACTTCTATTTACTGCCAAAATTTAAATTTTTCTTAAATCCTTCGATTTTACTTTCAAACCCGAAACAATGTGTTATTTTTGGCGTTCTTGGTTTGAATAAAGTATTATTATACATGAAAAAACGACTCTTATTAGCCTTCGGGATTTTGTTCTCCATCAATTCAATGGCCCAATCTGGTGGCAGCGTAATGGAAATTGACGGTAAAAAAGTGAGCAAATCCGAATTTTTACAGATCTATTTAAAGAACAATAACGATCCGAAGTACGACAAACAATCGTTGGATGAATACATGGAATTGTTCAAAAAATTCAAATTAAAAGTAGCGGAAGCGGAAGCTCTTGGATATGATACGATTCCAAAGTTGAAAAAAGAGCTTGCGGGTTACAGAAAACAATTGTCTCAACCCTATTTGATCGATTCGACTAAAAACAGTGCCTTGGTGAAACAAGCATATGAGCGTATGAAAAATGAAGTT
>NZ_JASLCN010000178.1 GCF_030151805.1 Fluviicola sp. | reverse complement strand
ACTTACAATCTGAGCCTCTGTAAATCGTGACTTTTTCATAATTCTGACAATTTAAATCTATATTTTTAAACTGTCTGATTTTTAGGGAAGTTTACAGCTTATGATATGGGATAGACCAATATATTTCAAAAACAAAAAAACAATTCGTTTTTACGAATTGTTTTCAATCATTTACAAGGTTAAAAGAAGCTCGGGTGCAGATTGAGAACACTACCCATTTACAGCTCCCGGATCCTTAGATACTCCACCTAAAAATTGTCTTATCTGTTTCATCGAAACATGTTTCATAACAATCATAAATTCACTGTCTCCTACGAACCAATTTAAAATCACTTGCCCATTTCCACCACTTCCAGATTGAAAACAATTTCCAATCGGTGTTTGATACTCAATAAACATCTCCTCACTACCGAGCGGCATTAATATAGACTTGAGTTCAAGAAGTTGATTTTTATCTTCAATTTGCGATTCAGGTGTTATGTAATAAATCTTTTTCAACAATTCATACCCCTTATAGATGTTATGCTTTTTGAATAATTGTTTCATCCCAGGATTGTCTCCCAAAAGTCTCTTAATGAGATCGTTTTCATCATATCTTATGATAAGAATGGATGCTGAATCAGAACTCATTTTTAAATGACTCTCACTAGATTCTATGCTATCTTTTAGAATTTGAGGAAAACTAAATCCTGAAAATTGTACTTTATTATTAATTGGAAAACTCTGAATGATGGCATTTTTCGGAACGATATTGTCAGTTGGATATTTGTTTTCTGTCTGACATGAAGACTTTATCAAGATTAACAAAAACAACATTATTAAATGAACCTTTTTCATATTTAAAAATTATTTAGCTTTAATATTCTTCATCCCTGTTTTAAGTCCTCCATATATTGAGGTTTCAATTTGATCAAAACTCCCCCACAACCATAAAAATTGATAGTTAACTGTCTCTTCAGAATCTGGCCATAGAGAATCAACTCCCATAAATGTTTCTGTTTCATATGGAACTTTATTACTCAATATAAAATTATAAAAATTACTGTTTTCCTTAAAAAATGTCTTGACAGATTCTGGAACCTCCCAATCTCCTTTATTAATAACTTTTGTCTGAAACTTTTGAGCAGCTTCAAATCCCCCGTCATCACTACCATATTTCGCCATATATGCTTTTTTAATACCTTTAAATTCAGACAAAAAATCATACATAGCCTTTCCTCCCCCAAAAACACCTGGGTGCAATATCAAAGTTTCACCATACTTAACAACTGACCGGTCTTTTTCTCTCAATCCAATACTTATAACGGATAATCCAATTTCTATGATTGGTAAAACAACTCCAATATATGCAGAAGATGCTTTAGTTGCAAAACTTGTTCCCGGTGAAAAGTATGATGCAATCGACGTTAAAGAATTATAACTCTCCACGAGCTGTTTTGGATCTGTTTGTTTGTTAGCGTTCAAGATAAAATCTACATTCGCTAACATATTGTCGATTTTACCAATTTTTCCTTTTATGGCATCATATGTGTCAGAAAACTCCTTCAATTGCTTTCTATCAGCTTCATTAGGTAATAAATCGATTATATCATATTTCGCCTGCTGTCCCAAAGAACCTGCTTTTTTTGGCTCCAACCCCTCTAACTCAACAGCATCAATTACTCTATTTCCCGAAAACTGATAAGAACTATAATAAGGGTATTTCGCCGCCAACGGATCCACCGCAAAGAAACGTCCAATCCGCGGATCGTGCATGCGATACTCATAGTTAATACTATTTCCAACTCCTTTAATCTCATCATCGCGTTCCTGTCCCTGGAAACCGTAACGGTAAACCTCTCCATTGTTCCTTCCGGATTGAATGGTTCCGAACGGATCGTAATCGGAGTAAGAAACAATGGTCGGCAAGTAGTAATCCGTGATCTTATCCGGGGTAGAAGCCGTTTTAACTCCTGTTGAAAGGGTATACACACCATCATCCACTCCCCATTTGCGGTCGGTGATCACGGCCAGTACGTTTCCTAAATGGTTGCTCAATTCGTAGCGTTTGCTTCCCACCACATCGGAGCCTTTGGCTGTTCCATAGCCCAATTGGCGCGTCATGTGCGCTGTATTGGCCGTCAGGGTGCTGTTCAGGGTTACAGAAATCGTTGCCCCGGTATAAACAGCCAGTGTTTGGTTTTGCCAATTCCCCGGCTGGCTGAAACTCAACTCCACATACGCCGTGGTTGCATTGTTTTTATCGTACCACAAAGCAGCACTTATGTCCGTTGTAATGGTTTTGGCATTGATTGCTGCCATCAATCCCTTCAGGTTGGCATCCAGCCCGGATGCAAAAACCCACGGGTACGGATCATTCAACACCGTACTTCCTGCACGGTACTGCACATAAGTGGTACCGGTTGTGTTATATGTAGAACCTGTAATTCCTATAATGGAGGAAGCGCGGTTCCCGGATTTCACATAATTCACATTCGGAGTGGTACTCAGTGTCTGATCCACTACCTGGGATCCCAGCCTGGATGCTCCGTACAAATGGAAATCTTCCAATAGCATGGCCGTGTTATTCGCTCCGGTAGAAGCAAACGTTCCTGCCACATCTCCTTTTTGCGTATAGGTCGCCATCAGGTTCCCTTGCGCATCCAATGCATAATACGTGGTTGTGATCTGGGCAGTATTGACAATGTAAGTACTTCCGCTCAATACCTTTGGTTTGGTAATTTTCACCACACGCTGACCCATGGCATTGTAGCGGAATTCCATATCTGCTCTTTTACTGAGACTGGAGTGGATGATTTTAGTGACCTTATTTTGTGCATTCCACAAAATGTTTGTGATATTTTCCTGGTTGTCACGGATCAATCTTCCGGAGGCATCGTAAACATAATTCGTTGTCGTGTTAATGTTTGCAGGAACCAATGTTCCCATATCATCCACATCATCATCAAAAGTTCCTGCCAGCACAGCGTCATCGATGTGATACAAACGGTTACTTTTTAGATAACCGCTTGGGCTTTCGAGATCGTAGCCATATGTAAACTCATCAATCGATGCCCCGGTATAGTCCTTACGATTCAGATTCTTGATGTTTCCATTCAAATCATACGTATATGAACTGTAATGATTGGCAGTCGGAGTTGCCCCTGTCCAGGCATTATTCACCGCCTGGTTTGCTGCCGTATAGGTTTGCACTTCTTTTAAACGCTGTAGCTGGTCGTATTTGTATACACGCACCACGTTTCCAAGCAAGACGTTGTTTTCCTTCTTGATGGAAGTAACCATGGCACGGATATTCCCGTTGTACAGGTTGATTGTTCCGACAGATCCCGTTAAAAAGGCACTTTCGGAGGAAGACAACCAATTGTCTGCAGCAGCCGGTGGAGCAATTGATTTGTAATCAATCTCCGTTCCCGCATTGAAATAGGTCAAACTCAACCCGATCGCATCCTGCGCCACATAACGGTTCTTATGAGTGCGTGTCGCACCGTCTTTCCCCATATCGCGGGAAGAAACACCCGAGTTGCTGTTAACTCCTTTCAACCAGCCGTGAACCGTGTAGGCATAATCAGTTCCCTGAACTTTGTCTTCTCCCAATTCCGTACGGGCCAAAGGTCCATGCAGGTAATAATAATAACGGGCATCCGCATCCCATTTCACACCGTCTCTGGAAGTTTGTACCTGGGTCAGGCGGTTGTCATCATCATACGAATAACGGTGTAGGAACTGATCTTCCTTGTCTTTCTGATAAATCACATTCAGAACTTTTCCGGAATATACGTCGTACTGGTAATCTACGGTCTTGTACCGGTTATTCGCTCCCATCAATGGAATATCGGTGAGAAGCTGTTTCACATTTCCGTGAATATCATAATTGTAGAAAATCGCATTGTCATAAGCTGCCGGAGTGCCGGTATACACTTCATAACTCATCACAGCAGCCACCCGGTTATTCAGATCTTTCGGCGCCCATCCGAGTGCGGTATTTAAAGCCAAACTTTGCTTGTGATAAATGGTTTTAACGACATTATAAGCAGGCGTGCTCCCGGAAATAGCCGGATAGCTGTTATTATCGATAAAAGCAAGGGTATTTAACAGGTTTGTAGAAACAAACACCCCCGCTTCAAGCGGCCTTCCGAATTCGTCAAACTTAGAATAGCTGTATTTATTTTCAGTCGCCTGCTGGGCTGTTTGCGAATAACGCAACTGCTGGGCACTGTTGTACCAGAATTTAGACGTTCCGCCATCCGGTGTAGTCGTTTTAACCGGCTGATTCAGGGAATTGTACGTGTAAACCGTCTTCAGCAAATGCCCGGGTTGCGTAACACCATCCCAAACTCCGCCGGAAGTAAACCCTGCCGGTGGAACAATGTGTACTCCTGCCGGTGGAACGGTCTGTACCAGGTTTCCTGCCTGATCATAGTAATACAACGTATAATAATATTCACATTTACCATAGGTAATGGAGAATTGTTCCTGCAGGTTTGCGTTAAAACAATTGGTTGAGAACGACTGGGTCAGGCCATTGATGTAGTTTTCGTAAAATACCGCGTATTGTAAATTAGCAAGGGTTGTTGCTTCGTTCATAATATCATTTATACAATCATCAACCCATGCCTGCAATGAAAAAGTATCGGCAAAAGGCTCGAGGTCAGGCTCGCAGTAACGGTATGAAATACTTTTCCTGTCTAGTTCATTGATGCTATACGAATAAGCACCTGACGGATTTTTGGTGATTGAATATTCATCGATAACATGTGTATTAATCGTTCCGGTCAATAAAGTCACTTTTACGGTAAACAATAAACGATCCAAGGCCGGAGGTGTTGACGGCACCACTTCATAGTTTAAAACTTCGATGCTCGAAATTTTATTTACGTCATACTGTACATTCAATGAGGTCGCAGCGTTGGAGAGTTTCAATTTCATCGCAGATGAGGTCCAGTATGCATAACTAAACGAAGCTACATTCGGTGCAATCAACGGCGAAGTAATAAAATTCGTATAGTTCGTTGTTGACGGGCTGATATCTGCTGCCAAACTGGTCAAAAGAGCCAGTTTTTTATTCAATTCGGCACCAAACTGGGCAACATTACTGTATGTTACAGATACGGGACTTGAACAAGTGTCATCTGCAGCTAACAAACCAAGGGAATAACTTTCGCAGTTCGCAGCCATAATACCCTGTACTGCAGTTAGGTCCGGATTTGAATTCAATAAATCACTCATCTGAATAGCTCCGGTCATGTTGGAGTATCCATTACAATCCGTCAAACAATAATTCTGCAAATGATAGCGGATCAAATCCTTTTCATTCTGATCCAAATCATCACAGTTATTGGTAATTTCACCCATCCAGAAAGCTACATTATTCGCACAGATATTTGCGCAATTGTCATCTATGACTCCCAATAAATCAGTCGCTCCCGTAGGGCTGCTCAGCGTTGCAGGATCAATAAAATTGGCATTCTCGTCATCCAGGTAATTACAACTTGGTGCATAACCTGATTCTATCAAATTATTCCGTTCTCCTAAATAAACACTTCTGACATATGTCCAGATACGATTTATCAGTTCATCCCCAGTCAACAGAACTCCGTTCTCATCCTGAAACAAGTTTGCATTGGTAACAACCATTCCTGAGATGTAATCATAAATACTTCCTCCTGTTCCCTGGAAGTTATTATTTAGACCTGTAAGAAATGAGGAAAAAGAAGATGCATAAAGCGGATGAGTCGCCAAAGGATCATTCGCAACAACCAGGTCTCCGGAACTATTGATATAGGTAGGTTGAGCTCCCAAAAATGTAGAAACAGAATTAATAGTATACGCATATTGTTTCACATCTGCCAAAGAGATACATTTGGTGTAATGACAGTATTCGGGATGGGTGCTTACAATCAGATCTTCCCACCCGTCTTGCCAATGATCTGCCAAATCTTCCAGACTCACCGGGTTAAAAGTGGTACTTGAGGTAAGAGGATAATTAATGTCCCAATTTAATGTGTTATTTCTCCATGGGGCATAGGAATCAAAAACCCAACCTCCTGGAGAAACATCTTGTTTTAAAACACCTAAAAGCATGCTACACTGTCCGGGATCACTGGTCATTTCATCTGTCACTCCATCTACCGCAGAAGTCGCACATTTAGAAGAGATACATGTATTTACAGCATCACGATCTGCCGCTGGCAATGAAGATAACAAGCCAGTAAGTGGTAATCCTAATTCCTGGCGGCACTCCTGTTCATAAAATGATGCACAATCAAATCCGCACCCCAGGGTTACTACATTTGAAGTATACTGATCCAGGTAATCCTGCAAATCAGGAGCTCCGGGAAGAGTCGCCGCATTGGAAGCTAAATAATTCGATAGCGCCTGCTGATCCACTTTCAGAATTTTCTGAATGCGGTATTCCCCCTGCATCGACAAGGTAATGGTTTTACTGATTGGTGCCGGATAGACAGAATTAAAATTCGGGGAAACACAACTCAATTCACTTCCCGAATAACGTTCTCTGATCGTACTCATCGGAGCACCGGGCATCGTCACGGAAGAATAACTTAAATTGACCTGGGCTCCCGTCGGATCAAATACTTTTATTTCCAATTCATAAAAACAGGATGCACAGGAAGTACCGAAATACTGACTCAACGCATTAACTCCACCGGTCACCAAATCGTAGTTCAACGTAATCGGGTTTGTTCCCTGGTTAAAATGCGTATAATCCGTTACACTTTGAAGACTTCCGTCCGGATCCGTTGTAATCAGGTTCATCGGCATCAAACTGGATGTCGTTGTAACCGGGGTTCCTGCCGGATTATTATCCAGTGGAAGTAAACCAGCCGGGGCACTTGCCATCAAACCAGTTGCGATAACATGCCCTGCCTGATCGGAGTAACTAACCGAAGCCTGCCCGTTTACATCAATCTGAACCTGCTTGTCATAATGAGACAGATTCCCCACATTTGATCCGAACAATTCACGCAAATCACGCTCAGTAGGTTTCACATAATAATAGTATGTTTCATGACCTGCCCCCATTCGGTGAGTTAATCCCACTCCGGAACTCACTTTCGGGCGTCCCAGATTGTCATTGCTTACAATAACTTGTGAATAGGGATATCCTTCTGCATCCGGAATCCGGTCTCTGAACGGATCTGATGTCAGATCATTCGCAGAACTGTAATAGCGTCCTGCCCCGCTTGCGGTTCCCATTGCCGCACTGGTTCCCAAATCAAAATCCGTTTTATCGAATTCTCCTCCGGAAGCATCTCTGTGCAGGTTGTTATAATAACTCAGGGAATTTGCATTAATCGGAGTCGGGATCACCTGAACGCTCGAACGCCCTTCGTAATCGTAAAGTGTAGCAGCCGCAACCACCTCTCCGGTACTTTTTTGCTGCATCAATTGCTGTCTTGCACGCAGTGATCCGTCAAAATAGGTCATTGTACTTGCAGACAAACCGTTTTCTGCATAAGCCACCGTATATTGCCAATTTTTCTTGCCTTCAAAATCCGTTGTGATTGCAAGGCTCATATTTCCCCCGGTCTTTTTGGCATAAAACCAATTTCCGTAAGTATATATTTCCTTATTACTTCCTGTTTTAAAGAAATATCCTCTCGGACGAATTCTGAAATAAATGATTCCCTTCGGATAAACCAGGTCTATGGTATGACTGTGCTTATACGTTGTAATACGCACCGGTTCCTTGAAATCAAACGGGCTTTGGTCCGTTCCGTATGCAAAATTATCATACTCACCAATAAATACCCATTCCACATCGTATTCAATAGCTCCGGTTATATGACTCCAATTCAATTGATTCGTATTCGCGATTGATAATTTCGGAGCAGTCATAAAATCCAATTCCACAATACGGTCATTGAAGACCATTGCTTCCAAATGGATATCTGTCAGGGGTAAATCGGAAACAGTTCCCGCTATCCAGCTGGTACCATTATGCTTTTGAATGACCATGTTAGTAATATTCCAGGTCATTTTATTATCCGCCGGAAGTGCTGATTTAAAGTCTGCCCAGGCAGCATAATTTGCTGTTCCATCCGGGGTGAAATCGATCATCAGGTTTTCCTCCTGTGACGTTGTTGTATTCTTAACTGTCAGGGTTAAACGCCATTTGGGTGCATTTACCAGATCACTATGTGAATTTCTGTTATATACCAATTCCAGTCTGAATCTACGATCCACATTAAACAGAACACCGGAACCCGCGCTTATTAGGGGATCCTCAGCAAGAATATTCGAACCAACTCCGATAGATGTTAAGGGATAGTTAGATGTTGTCAGCAATTCCTGTCCCCATGAAAGGAGACCCGTCAAGCTTAAAAGGATGATGATTACTAATTGTTTCATATCAGTCTAGGTCTTATCTTAAAAATTCGTCGGTTGATTCATTATATACAATCCCGTAGGAAGAAAACGATTCAGTAGGCACCATCTTCCCGTTTTGATTTGTAAAGTAAAAATCCGTATCAAAAATCGCTGTATTGTACGTCGGGTTTTCAATCAAAGTGATTTCATTGGTTGCTTTTATTCCAGAACGCTCAACTAGTCTTTCATTGTAATAATAATCTACGTGTTTTAGCAGATCTCCAGCAAAGCGCAATTCAATCAGGTCAAAATATTGGTTCGCAAACCTCAGGTGGTACACCCGTTCCAATCCGTCAAAGGAAAAATAAACAGAATCTGCCTTTGCTGCCAAAGTATCAACTCCTTTGATCAGATGAGCAAAAGAAAATGTTTCTTCTTTCTTTTCTAACTGGCGGTTTTCCGAATAAATAATCATCCGGTCTTCGTCATTGATCAAAATCGTGTTTTTTGCATTAATCAACACCTCGCAAAAAGGAGTTTGGTAAAAATAACCTTGCGGAGTAATCAACACACTTATCTTCCCCTCTTCCGTGAATTCAGTAGTATCATTCGATGTATAATCAACCACAAACTGGAATGTATTTAATTTTTCCAGTTTGGCGTACATGTTTTTGAACTCTTGCGAAAGTTCCTGCGCATGAGAATGCATAATTACCCCCAGCAGCACGATCAATGTACAATAAATCACTTTCATGTTTAGTTCTTTTTAAGAGATGTTCTGGATTCCTGTACGGTAATGATTCCCTTCTCTGTTTCTCGTTTTACCAGGAACAATTGTCCTTCATCATCATAATAATAGAATGTAGCATAATTGTTTTCATCCAATACTGCTTCCAGACGTTGGTTCTCGTTATTATAGACATACGTGTTCATTTCAGCATCGCGAGGCTGAACCCGTAAATCGTCAAACAAGGAATATTGAACATAACCATCTCCACCTGGGATACTTGGATCCAACACTTCATTGGCAAGTGGAAGAACAAAGCGTACATACCTGGCTCCGGAAGGCACTACAAAATTCAGGGTAAACTTCTGCCATTCATCAATAAAAGTTCCCTGCAGAATATCAACCTCTTTGTAAGTAATCGTGCTGGTACTCATTAAGGTATTCGAAGCATCCCAAAACTCCACTTTAAACGGGCTTGTAAAATAATCTCCCGTATTATGCAATGTTTGCAAAGATTGATTATGGGCGGTACTAAACCAACCAGAGAATTGATACTCTTTCCCTTCCACTAAATTCAACCTTCTTTGAAGAAAGGTAACGCCACCCTGATTCAAAATTTTCAAACTTTTATCTCCCGTATGCCCTTTTCCGGTATAAAGAGTTACTGCATTCAGAGGTACACTTACTACCGGATCCGGCAATACTTTCCCCAAGAAGATCTCGCCTCTCCAATTTCGTTTATCTGCTTCGGGAATATTAAACAAGGTTCCGACACTACTGGCAAACTGAATCGTTAGCCCGGTGACACTCGTTATATTTGAAGGACTTAAACGAATCAGGCGTTCTTCCTTAGGGTGGAATATTCCATTCGCATCATCAATAAACGCATCAAAATGAACCCGAAGTACGTAACTACTGTATTCGGACAATAACGATACCGGAGTATTTAATTTTCCTGAATATCCATATCCCTGAATATCAAATCGGTTTTCAATACGGGTTGCTCCGGTGTTTGTATTTGTACTGTAAAAATTCAGATTATTCGTCGAAT
>NZ_JASLCN010000113.1 GCF_030151805.1 Fluviicola sp. | reverse complement strand
GCGTACCAGGTGGTCTAGCGCGTCAACGAGCATGATTACTCAGCCTCGGTAGCTTCAGCCTCTGCCTTTTCTGCTTATTCCGATCTGGCAAGAACTGTTCATGTCACAGGTTCTCCGCAGTGTTTTACCATTGATCCGAACATTACATCCAACTTGAATGTACTTCAGCACGGAAATACTTCATGGGCTTGGAATGAACGCAGTTTAACAGGAAGAATCGACAATGATTGCCTGTCTAACCTGTCTTTTTCCGGTGGGACGATCTCGGCAAATGAAAAAGTAGCTTGCGGAAATTTACCGAACCAGATCACTTCCACAGCAGCGGCCAGTGTTCCGAACAGCTATTACAGCATGACTTCTTACCAGTGGCAAAGTTCAACAGATGGTACAAACTGGACCAATATTACTTCGGCTACCGGTCTGAATTATTCTCCACCGGCTTTGTATACAACAACATATTACCGCAGAATCGCATTCGGACCTTGTGGCATCAGCTTAAGCAGTAATACGATTACGAAGTTGGTTCTTCTCAACGTTGCTTTGAACTCTGAATTTACTGTAAGTGCAAATTGTCTGTCAGGTCAGTCAACCTTCACCGTAAATGCCATTCCAAATGTGAACAGCGGAATCAATTTCACAGGTACATGGACGATCACGGATTTGACAACTTCCGGCGCTCCTTACACCAATCCGGCCTGGAATAACTGCGGACCTTGTACATTCCCGGGTTATACATTTACTCAGGGACATACCTACCAGATCGTTTACACTGTTCAGGACAGATGTACCACCCAAGGTTCAAGCACACATACAGTCACCTGTGTAGCAGGAATTGCTCAACAAGATGGTGTAACAAGCAGAACAACTCTGAGCAACAGCATCATTCATCCAAACCCAACAAACGGAGTGTTTACAGTAGATCTGAAAGAAATGTCTGCATCTGGAATTTCTGTTTACAATACGCAGGGAAGATTAATCAGATCTGTTGCAATCGCAAAAAACACAAGCACTTCCGGTTTCGATCTGTCCGATCAGCCAAACGGAATGTACCTGATTGAACTACATACCGAAAACGGATTCATTACACATAAATTGATTAAAGAATAATAGTACAATCCAACACCTAATGAATAAAACCGTCCCAAATTGCTTTGGGACGGTTTACTTTTTTTATCTATTCTTGTAAAATGGATTTCAGAATCTTAACACTTCTATTCATCTGCTGTTTCAACCACCTGAAAGCACAAGAACTTTACGGGAAATACCTCGGAACCGAACAAGGATTATTATCCAAAGAATGTTATGACATCAATTTCAATAAGGAAGGTTACCTGATAGTTGGAACTCAATATGGTCCGATGAAATTTGACGGCGAAAAATTTATTCCTATTTGTCAAAATCTTCCTATCGAACAACGAATCATTTATGATTTCGAAAAAGATCCCAGGGGTCAGGTCTACATGTTGAATTCCAAAAATGAGATCTTCATTCTGGAAAGGGATAAGGCTATTCGGATTGTTTCAAAAAAATCAAAACCCATTCCGATTGCAATCCATTTCAAAAAATTACACTGGTACAAGAATGGATTGATGATCTTTTCAAACACTGTTTACTTTCGGTACCGGTTTAAAACCCGTTTGGTTTCTCCTTGCTCCAAACCGGTCAAAGAAGAAAAGAATGTCTTTGTCTTTGACTCTTCACAAGAATTTCCTTTCGAAAAACGCCTGTCAGAAAAAGCAATAATTCTCAAACACACCGTCCGTTTTAAATCACCGCGAAAAGCGCTTCATGCAAGAGAACACATCTCTGAATCACGCGAAGGGTTTGTCAAAATCGGAACGAATTATTTTGCACTGATCAATTCACATCTCTATCGCGTTTGTTCAACTACCGTTGAAATACTTCCCTATGACGAGATTCTTTTCCTGGAAGCTTTTCACGACCGCTTGTGGCTTGTTACCATGAAAGGCCTGATCGAACTGGATAATCATGGAAATTGGGTCAGCACTCATTTTCCGGGCTGCGTTGTCGGCGGAATTGCACCTTTGCCGGGAAAAGGAATGGCAGTTTCCCTGAATCAATATGGTGTTTTTATTTGTTCCGATATTCACGAACGATGCTACGGTAACCTGATGCCATCTTACGTAGCAAATCACCAGCAAACCATATTGGTTGGAAACAAGCTGGGGCAGCTATTCCATTTTCAAAACAATGAGCTGACCAAAATACATGATGCCATTCAATTAAAAAAAGAGATTCCTCTCAATCTCCGCAATATCAGAAAAATTGAATTTATCAACGACAAGTGGTACATCTGCTCAATCAAAGGAATTTACACACTAAGTACCGATCTGAAAAAAAGAAAAAAAATATTGATTAATGAATTATATACGTTCAATGATTTTTTTCTCTCCGGTGAAGAAATACATTCCATCAGCTGGAGCCGGATTAAGTCGTTTCGACGACATGACGAAAAGCAAACAACTGTCCCTTTTGTCAGATGTAAACAACAAATCAACGATTCTCTCATCATGCTGGGAACCGAAGAAGGACTTTTCGATTTTCATGTATCATCCAAAAAACTAGTCCGGAGCAAATTCTTCCGGAAACCTCACTATATCAGTCACATTCAGGAATTATCTCCAAACGAATTCCTCATTACTTCCCGGTACAAAGGAATCTTTCATTTTAAGAACGGTCGTTTACTTAAAAAGTATGATTCTCCCTGCGTTTCTGCGAAAAAAGCCTTGATTACCAAAGAGCAGCTATTCGTGGCCGGAAATCAGGGAATTTATGCCAAAAAACTCCACGCAGGGAAAAAAAGTCCCTGGAAAAAGATCTTTGAGAAAGAAATTCAGAACCTGTTTTTGATCAATGGAAAATTGTTTATCTGCACAGACGACGACCTGGTCATTAAAGAATTGAGTTCAAAATACGAAATCAAAAAACCTGCTGTTATCCTGAATGAAATTCTTATCGGAGAACAGAAAACCAACAAAATTCCAGCAAAAATAGATTACAACATCCCCATTTCACTGGATTTTGACATTCTTCATTTTGATGCAAATAAGCTCGGATTGTATTACAGATTGAATGGAGAAATGAAGATACATGAACAAACCGAACAGACCAAAATCAATTTTGAATCGCTGCCGGGCGGGAACTATGAACTTGAAATATTTCCGGTTATTGACGGAAGAATCCAATTAACTAATTCAAAGAATTACCGCTTTACGATCAATCAGCCATTCTGGGAAAGCACTTTGTTCTATCTGTTGATTTCGATTGTAATTCTTCTCCTGTTATTATCTGTTCGTTTGGTCAGAAACCTCAGAAGAAAGAAACGAATGACTGAACGTGCCGAACTTGAAAGTAAATTGAATGAATACAAACTACTTGCAGTAAAAGCACAGGTAAATCCTCATTTTTTAAGCAACGGTTTTGCAGCCATTCAAGCCTTGATCTTAAAAGGAAACAATGATTTTGCCGCACATTATTTAGCAAAATTCAGTTTCCTGATGCGGAAAATTCTATACTACAGCGAAACTCAGTTTATCACCATCAATCAAGAGTTGCAATTGGCAGATGCTTACCTGGAACTGGAATTACTTCGTTCCAATAACCACTTCACAGTAGAAAAGGTAATTCAGTTGTCTGAAACACAACTTGCTACTTTCAAAATCCCTTCCCTCCTTTTGCAACCCATATTAGAAAACGCCATCTGGCACGGATTAAAATTTCAGGAAAGCAACCCGGAACTCACCATTTCTTTCCTCCTGAACGATCAGCAAAAACTCGTGATCCAAATAACTGATAATGGCCCGGGATTCAACTCCCGAAATAAAACAGAAGATCATTTATCAAAAGGAAACAAGCTCATCACCGAACGAATTGATACCTTAAACAAACAGTTTCAAAAAAAAGTAGCTGAAATGAATATTTTAACCTCCGATTCCGGCACAAAAGTCATTTTCACTTTTACAGCTGAACTTTATCAAAATCAATGAACCATGAAAGCATTTATTATAGATGATGAGCAAGCCAATCGTGAAGTCCTGCAGATCTTGATTCAAAAACATCATCCGGAAATTGAAATCGCAGGTGAAGCAGAAAATATCAATGGATTTCTAAAAAGCCTTTCTTATCAGCAAAAAACAGATTTGCTTTTTTTAGACATTTTAATGCCCGACAACACCGGTTTCGATCTGTTGAATCAGCTAAAAAAACGAACCTTCGAAGTAATCCTCGTAACGGGATTCGAAGAGTTTTCCCTTCAGGCATTCGAGCATTCTGTCATTGATTACATATTAAAACCGATTGATATAGACCGTTTTTCAGCAGCGGTGGAAAAAGCTAAAAAGCGGATTTACGAGAAACAGCTTCTGAATTCAATCAAAACTCAATCGGAACAACCCAAAATTGCGGTCATCAAAAACAACAAGACACATTACATCGAATGTCACAATATCGCCTACATGGTCGGGCAATCGGGTGGTTATACGACTATCTTCTGTAAAGACGGAGAATCCTACCTTTTATCCAGGTCATTGAACAATATCGAAAATGATTGTTCGGAACTATCCTCTCTGATCCGTGTCAATCAATCCGTAATCATTAACCTGGATGACATTGCCAGTTCCGACAAAGGAGGTTCCGGATACGTGGCACTCAAAACCAATCATTTCGAAGTATTTCTTCCCCGGAGAAAAAAGCGGGAAGTGTTGCAGCAAATCGAACAATATCTGAAACCGGGCTTGTAGCCCCTTCTTTTGCGGAATTATTCCTGGGAAAAACCTTCTTCCGTAGGAAGCAATAAAGCCTTTCCGTATTGTTCCATTCTGCGGGCATGTCTTTTTTTGATGTACTCGGCAATCGGAAGTGATTTCCCCTCTTCATCGATACGGACAAAAGTCATGTTGGTGTGTGTCACCAAATCCTGGATTCCGGTATACACATTGTGCTTTCTGATTTCCATATACAATTCAATGGAAGAATTCCCGAAGCGCACCACTCTGCCGTATACTTTCAGAATTGCTCCCGATTTCACTGCTTTTTTAAAAACCAGCTCGTCTACTTTAATCGTCACCATATTCGGTGAATCACATACCTGCGATGCGAATGATCCCGCAGCATCATCGATTAAAGACATCAATTTCCCCCCAAACATGTTGTTGTGAATTCCGATATCAAAATCCTTGCAGATGTATGTCGTGATCAATTCCATTTCCATTGTATTCAAAAGTGTTGCAAAAGTAACAAGACTTCCCGTAGCGATCATCAAATCTCACGAAATGTTTTATTCTCTTTAACAAAGCTTATCAGTTTAATCTGTATTATTGTGTTGTGAAAAAATGCTTGCTGACTATTACTCTATTCCTGCTGTTTGTTCCGCTTCAGGCACAAAATACAGGCATTGACTCACTCTACAAACGCGCGCAATCCGAAAAGAACCTCAAACAAAAGCTGCACTTACTCAACGAATCCATTGCATACGGATGGTATTACGGTGATTACGACAAAGCAATCCGCTATGGAAAAGAATCGGTAAAACTGGCACAGAAATATCGGTTTGATTCGATTGCAAGCCTGATGGACAACAACATCGGGATCACCTATGATTACAAAGGTGATTATCCGCAGGCACTGAATCATTTTTTCAGAGCCTTGAGAATTGCGGAACGCATCAAAGACCAAAACAACGAAGCCGATATCCTCAGCAACATCGGGTTGATATACGGAAATCAGGGATTGGACGACAAGGCATTGCAGTATCACGAAAAATCGTTGAAAATCCGACGAAAAATCAATTATCCGAAAGGAATTGCGGTTTCACTCAACAATATGGCAATTGTATTTCTGAATCAGAAAAAATTCCGGAAAGCCATTCACTATTATCACGAATCATTGGCTATCGACCTGAAACTAAATGACAGTATCGGATTAGCAGACGATTACAACAACCTGGGTGTTTGTTACCAGGAAACAAAGGAGTACGCTAAATCGGAATTTTACCAGTTAAAATCGCTTGCATTGCGCGAAAAATTGCGCCAAACACTCGGCATTGCCGTTTCCAAATTAAACCTGGGTGTGATTGCCGTCAAAACAGGTCAATTCGAAAAAGCGAACAACTGTTTGTCCGAAGCAGAAAAAACTGCGAAGAAACTCGGCTCCAAAGAAACCTTGAAATCCATTTATCAGTCTCAATCAGAGCTCGGAGAAAAAACCAGGGATTTCGAATATGCCTTTGAGCGCCTGCATTTGTACAACGAACTCAAAAGCGAGCTTGCCAACGAAGAAAATATCCGGAAGCAGACACAGGAGGAAATGAATTACCAGTTCGATAAAGAACGGGAAAATCAGCGTTTGAACCGGGTCAAGGAAAAACTCGAAAGCAGAAAAAAACAGGAACAGGCACTGATTATCAATTGGGCAATTGCAATTGTCGGGATCATCATCCTCGGTTTTTCATTCATTCTTTACCGTCGCTGGAAAGAAGTCAAAAAACAGCAGATCATCATTGAACAGAAAAACCGGCAGGTCGAAGAGAAAAATCACGAGATCCTGGATTCCATCAATTATGCCAAACGCATTCAAACAGCCATTCTTCCGTCGCTTCAGCTTCGTGAGCGGGTGCTTCCCTCCCATTTTGTTCTTTATGAGCCAAAAGACATTGTTGCCGGAGATTTTTACTGGCTGGAAGAAACCAAAGATTCGATCATTTTCGCAGTTGCAGATTGCACAGGGCACGGTGTTCCCGGAGCAATGATGAGCGTGGTTTGCCACAATGCCCTGAATCGTTCGGTGAAAGAATTCGGCTTGCGGAATCCGGGAGAAATACTGGATAAAACCCGTGAAATCATTGTGGAAGAGTTATCCAAAAATCACCAGGATGTTTCTGACGGAATGGACATTTCCCTATGTACCTGGAACAAATCCTCCAATGAACTGACCTGGGCGGGAGCCAATAATCCGCTATGGATCTGGAAAAAAGCGAGCGGAGACATACTCGAAATCAAACCCAATAAACAACCGATCGGAAAACATTTTGATATGCAACCTTTCACAAGTCATCCGGTTGAACTGGAAAAAGGCGATCGCATGTACCTCATCACCGATGGTTTTGCAGATCAATTCGGTGGTCCCGAATCGAAGAAATTCAAAGCCAAAAACCTGAAAAACCTCATCGTTCAGATTTCGAATGAACACATTCACCACCAGATTGAAATTCTGAAAAGGACTTTCTTTCAATGGAAAGGAGATCTGGAACAGATTGACGATGTGTGTATTATGGGAATTGAGATTGAATAAGGTTTAATTCCAAACTATTCCAATACTGAATTATTTTTTTCAACCGTTATCCTCCCCTTTGAAAACCATTTCGCAACAAACTTCGGAACGAGTGGAACAAACAATTGCCCCAGGTAATTTTGAGGAAATGCTTCTTTGATTCCAAACTGTTCCGGTTCATGGTCCGGACAAACGTAAGTGCCGAAAAGAAGATCCATCAACGGGGAAACATTGGAGTAATTTCCTCTGTCTCTTTCCAAATCATGATGCCAGTGATGTAAAGCCGGTGAACCAATAATCTTTTGAATAAATCCGAGATTCAATCGCACATTACTATGAATGTAAATGGCCCAGATTCCCCTGAAGACGACAATGATCATAATCGCATTCAAATCAAATCCAAGCAGAAAAACAGGAAGATTGATCAAGCCGACGGTATAAACAGTATCTAAGGGATGTTCCCTGTGAGCAGCCAGCCAATCCATCGTTTCCGCCGTATGATGAACCTTGTGAAAACGCCACAAAAAATCAACCTTGTGCTGTAGACGATGCCCCCAATAAATCAAAAAATCACTTAAAACCAATACTTCTATGGCTTGTAGCCAGACAGGTTGCGCATGAATCGAATGGATTATCCGGTAAGACAACCATGTGTCGATAAAAGTGTGCAGATAATTTAGAAACCAAATGAGAAGACTGTTCCACAATAAATACTGTCCCAGAAAAAAACTCAAATCCAGGAACCACTTTTTCCGGAAAAAGGCCTGACCTTTTTTTGCAGGGAAAACGCGTTCCATGGGAACAAAAAGCAATACCAGAAATAACAAACTGATTCCTGCTCCGATAGCCAGTTTCAAAATCTGCATATGGTTACTTATTTTCTTTTTTTCGTGGAAATCTGTTCTTCAACATAGATTTGAGATACCTGTCGTTACTTGGAAAATCCCGTTCCCAATTAATGATTATTGATTTTGAGCTGCTCAGATGAGCTTCGTTTGATACAGGATACGGAATAAACATTGCATCAAAATTTTCGGGATCAAAAGCCCCGCGAAGTTTTAATTCCTGAAAAGTGCTCAATCCAAATTGCTTTTGTTTTAATGAGTCTCCGGTAACATGCATATTTTTGGTATAAAGTTCGGAATAATCAATTTTCACCGATCTCCGAACAATAAAACCACTTTGAAACAGCACAAAGAAAACCAGTAAACTGAAAAAGAATACCAATGTAAGGGGTTTGATCAGAGATTTAGACTTCATAGCAATTGAACGTATTTCCATGCAATTTATTACTATTTTTAATCATCTTCACTGAAAAACAACGCATTCTAAAAAAATACCTGTTAATCAAATGAATAAAATACTCCTTGAAACCGAACGGCTTTATCTCCGGGAAATGACTCCGGAAGATGCGGAAGCGGCGTATTTATTGAATCTGGATCCGGAAGTAATCCGTTATACCGGTGATGATCCTTTTGAGAGTGTTGAAGAAGCAAAAACATTTTTAGAAAAGTACGACCATTACCAGAAATACGGTTTCGGGCGTTGGGGAGTTATTCTGAAAGCAACAGGTGAATACCTGGGTTGGTGCGGGTTGAAATATACACCCGAACTCGATGAATTCGATATCGGATACCGTTTCATGCAAAAATTCTGGGGATTCGGTTATGCAACAGAAGCTGCCGAAGCTTGCTTGCAGTATGGTTTTGAAAAGTTGAAGATTCCGGCAATTGTGGGAAGAGCCATCCCAGAAAACAGCGCTTCGGTTCGCGTATTGGAAAAAATCGGTTTAACTTACCTCGAAAATCGCTTCACGGATGAAACGGAAGAAGTCATTTATATCAAAAAAACGCTTAACGCATGAAAGATCCGAAGGTCGACGAACATATCTCAAAACTGAATCCGGAAGAACAGGAAATCATCAATAGGCTGCGAAACCTTGTTTTAAACAGCGATTCTGAAATCCGGGAACACATCAAATGGAATTCTCCGGCATTCTATTACGGCGGAGAAATGAAAGCTTTCGACGCGAAAGAATACAAACGTGATCTGTTGGTTCTTAACTCACACCGCGGAAAGATTTTACTGGTATTTCCAACAGGTGCAAAAATAACGGATGCAGCTGGTCTGAAAGGAAAGAATTACCCCGACGGGCGAAAAATCATTACACTGGAAACAGTGCCCGACCTGGAAAAAATAGAAACGCAATTACAGGCCGGAATTACCGACTGGCTGAATCAAATTGAAAAATAGAACCTTATGAAGAACATCCAAATTACCGGCGCTATCTTGTTGACGCTTACAATCAGCGCGTGTGGAGGCAAATCAACTCCGGAAGACGCCAATTCTCCGAAAACGGAAACAACTAAAAACCCGCAGGATCCGGAGAAAAGTGAATTTCTCATTGAAAACAAGCAAATGCATGCCTTTTCCAATCCGGAAAAGAAAGACGAATTTTTCATTGGAATCAAGGGAAAGGACCTGCTCAACGGCACAGTCATCTTTACCATTACATCATCGGATGGCAAACAGATTTTACTCGAAGAATTTGATGCCGATTACTTATTCGGTTACGATTTCACAGGAAATTTCAAATCGAAAAA
>NZ_JASLCN010000115.1 GCF_030151805.1 Fluviicola sp. | reverse complement strand
ACCAATCGCAGAAATGACTGAGTCAAAGCTGAAGATAAAATCAACCATCACGATCTGGAAAACCACTGCACTTAAACGGTTCTTCTTTCTGCTTTTCACATCTCCGTGGCTTCCTTTTACGCTGGAATGCATCTCCCCTACTGATTTATAGATCAGGAAAAGTCCTCCGATCAGCAAAACCAGTGAGTGGGCAGTGAATTTGATGTCATAGATCGTAAA
This sequence comes from Fluviicola sp., assembly GCF_030151805.1. GTDB lineage: Bacteria > Bacteroidota > Bacteroidia > Flavobacteriales_D > Crocinitomicaceae > Fluviicola. The sequence continues at coordinate 3,131 of NZ_JASLCN010000115.1, read as the reverse complement.
CAAAGGCGTTTTGTCCAAAGTCATGATGTAAGAAACAACACTCAACATCAGAATACGGATGATCAAAGCAAGACTAAGTCCCAAAATGCGGGCTTTACGCTGATCTTGTTTTACTAAAGAGTCTGTAATGATGGAGATGAAAATGATGTTGTCAATTCCTAAGACAATCTCCAATAACGTTAAAACAACTAGGTAAAAAATTCCAATTCCGGTAGTCAATATTGCAAAATCCACTTCTCTTTTTTTTCGACAAATTTAGCTCCAAAAGAACTACAAAAAATGGATTTGTGATTTTTTTAATTTTTAACAGATTTTCCCAAATTTAAATTTGGTTTTAATTATCTGATTTTCTTACATTAGCGATATTGAACCTTGCCCTATTAAGAGGCATTCAAACCAATCAGGGAGTCCAGCTGTCTTTTTCGTAGTAGTTTTTAGCAGTTTGGGCTCTCTTTGTTTTTCTTCAAAGTTGAAAAGTTCAAGGATTCAAATCAAGTAAAATCGTAAGCATGTTTAAATAATTCCATTTGAACATTTGAATAAAAAAAATCCTAAACCTGTCGAAGGATGAACTTTTTTCACCCTCTTTTCGTAAACGATTTAAAATAAGCCTCAAGTATTTCACTGTTATTTTGCTCCATGGTGTTGATTTCAAGCAATTTCGGTTTCCCATTCGTACTCACACCAAAAAAAGCATCCAGATGTGCATCCAGATCTTCCAGGCAAGCAGCGTGGAAATATTCCATTCCGTAAGCTTTTGAAATATCCGCAGCAGACAATTCCTGTTCAGCAACAAAAATCTTTTTCCACTGTTTGGTCGATTTCGGGCCGGGAATAATATTGAAAATATCTCCGCCGCCGTTATTGATGATTATAATTCTCAGGTTTTCCGGCAAATGCTTGCTCCACCACGCGTTGGAATCGTAGAAAAACGATAAATCTCCCGTTACCAGTAAATGGGATTCATTCGGAGAAACAATCGCCGAACCAACAGCTGTTGAACTGCTTCCGTCAATGCCGCTTGTTCCGCGGTTACACCAATAATTCACCGTTTTGATCGGGTCGAAAAGCAAGGCATAGCGGATCAAAGAACTGTTTGAAATATGCAGGTTGCAGTGATCCGGAATCACATCCATGACAAATTCCATTGCGCGCAAATCACTCCACGGCTGTTTGGAACAGATCATTTTTTGTTCGTCGGAACCGTATTGATCTATCTTCTTCCAACTGAATCCAAAACGGGATTTATGCGGAGCTTCATCTACTACTTCAGACAACAGGTTCAATCCTTCCAAAGCCGTTACCGTTGCTGAGAAGCACAAATTGCGGTACGTATCCATAAACGGAAAATCCAATCCGAAACGGATCACCGGTGCTTTTGATTGACGTAAAAAGACTTTTATTTTCTTCGATACAATGGCTCCACCGATTGTCACAATACAATCCGGGTGAAACGAATGAATCTCCTCTTCTTTCAGAATATTGAGTGTTCTGTCGATATTCGAAACAAAATACGGGCTGTACATATTCGACGTGTGCTCTACCAAAACCGCCACAGAACCATCCAAAGCCAGTTTTTCCAGTAAAGCTTGCAGTGCTTCCTCTTTTTGGTGCTGACCAACAATAATCAAACGCTTTTCCGATGCCGACCACAATTCCTTCAGTCGGGCTTTACTCTTTTTAGACAAAACCGTTTCAATGCTTCCTAGCTCAATCCACTGACTGATCCGCTCGATTGTTTCCGTCGTTTCATAAAGCGGTTCAGAAAAAGGAATATTCAAATGAACCGGTCCTTTTACGGAATCATTACAAGCTTGCAACACTTCAGACAGGTTTCGTTCAAAATGCCAGCGCTGATTTTCAGAATGAATTTCGTTTAACTGAGCGCTTTTCAACACCATTTGATCAAATACCCGCTCCTGGCGGATGGTTTGTCCGTCTCCCTGATCCACCCATTCAGAAGGCCGGTCGGCAGAAACCACAATCAAAGGAATTCCCTGGTAAAATGCTTCAGCAACCGCCGGATAATAATTCAACGGAGCTGATCCCGATGTGCAGGTAATGACAACCGGTTTTCCCAGTTTTTGAGCCATTCCCAACGCATAAAAAGCCGCAACGCGTTCATCGGGAACAACAAAAACCTGGAAGTGAGGATCTTCGTCAAAAGCGATACTTAAAGGAGCATTCCTCGACCCCGGGGAAATCACCACATGAGTCACACCTACTCTTTTACAACCGTCCACAAGCAGCTGCACTTCCAACTTAGCACTCGAAATCATGGTGTAAATTTAGTTGTTATTGCCGTTCCGAGTATCTATTCTTCTCTTTTTACTAAACTTCGTATACGATTCTTTTTGGACCGTCTTAAAGCCGTTCAAAATAGCAAAGAATTCCAAAGCTAAAAAAACAGATGATCCGCCAGGGAGTTTAACTGATTGTTGAAATTTCCCGCCGAACGACTGTACCTAAGCTTGTGCCATCGCGAAAGCTATTGGCGACATGCGATCAGCGTTGGCGCATTACGCAGACTCCAACAGAGCCAGTCGGAGCGCATATCCGGTTTCAGGTACCTCATTCAATCAGCTATGTCCGTTCGGGTGCTGGAATGTAATGGAGGTGTATCGGGAACACAGCAGCAAATTAATGTCAGAAACAACCTGCACACAATTGTAAAAAAAACACGATACAAAAGAGGATTCCAAAATCACAAAAAAACACATCTGAATCACTCACCTACAGGTCAAGTACGGATAAAGCATAGATACAGTATGGATCAAGTATAGATACAGTATTAAAATGTTATAGAATTAACATGCGGTTTCAGGGCGTTTCAGCCGTTTTCAATCTCTCTTCAGCCTCATTTCCCGGAATCAGGCAGGAATAACACCTTGAAATCCTAAAATAAAAACACATGACAGATTTGTGAAAATTCCTGTAAAAAAAGAGTCCATCACCTCTATTTACATCCCAATATCCTGACTCTCCAAATCTTGACTCTTGACTCCCTCAGCCTCATCTACCCTTCGGAATTCGTATCCCGATAGCTATCGGGGTGTAATTCAAAATCCCCCTGTTTTAGGACACTGCAAAAACACATTTCGAACTCATTGATAGGATCCATTTCACATGGA
>NZ_JASLCN010000109.1 GCF_030151805.1 Fluviicola sp. | reverse complement strand
ATGTAGAAAACTCACCAAGCTACATAAACATTAAAAAAACTATGTGACCTTCTGTGTGCTATGTGGTAAAATGAACCACATAGCACCTTAGAACACATAGTGAATATTCAGCTTGAAGCCTGGATTGTTTTCTAAATCAGAAACCGTATTATTATTTTGGTGAGTATAATACATCAAGTCCGATTGATTGCGCCCTCACGTGTTTAACAATGTCCCGTTTGTATCTTTTCATTTTTCCTGAATTCCCCCGTTCCGAATTTCCCAATTTTGGGACATGAATTTTCTGGATATTCTGATTCTGATCCCGGTTTTGTACGGTGCATACAAAGGATTTAAACACGGCTTTGTCATTGAACTGTTTACTTTACTGGCAATTTTGGTCGGAATTTATGTTGGAATCCATTTCTCCGACTTTACGGCAAACTGGATCAAAACGACTTTTAACTGGAATTCGGAATACCTGCCGGTTGTAGCATTCACACTGACTTTTTTAGGAGTGGGAGCCATGATTTATTTCGGTGGAAAAATGGTCGAAAAAATGATCCAGGTGGTTCAATTATCTCCTTTGAATAAATTTTTGGGAGTACTTTTCGCAACGATCAAATCACTTTACATCGTAAGTGTTTTACTGGTTCTGATTGAATCATATGATGAAAAGAGTAACTTCTTTCCTCAGAAAACGAAAGCAAAATCCTTGCTTTATGAACCGGTGAAAGACCTTTCAACAAAAACAGTTCCGGCACTTGGATCAAGTACTATTTTCCTGAAAAATGCATTACACAACGAAACGGATAGCACCGGACTTTCGGTAGATCAGGTGCTTAGAGCGAAAGAAATAGCTGATAGTTTGGGAATTGATGCCAATGATGCGAAACAAATTTTGGAGATTCATCAAAAATATGGAGATAAAGATCCGGTGTTGAAACCCTAAACGGAATCCTGACTGGGAAAATGAAAATGCCTGTGTCCCTTACTACGACTGGGCAAATAGATGGATGTCTATTTGTGTTTTGAATAAGCTGCAGCCGGGATAAATGAAATTCCAAAGCAAATTCAAAACCCGTTTTTTAGCATAATCCATCATCTAATTACCGGATTTGGAATTGATTTGATAAACAAAACAATATATTTGCCTTTTATAAGTTAATCTTTAATCACATCGGCGCAGATTTTTCATTCGAATGAAGAAATTACATTTTTGGATTTATTTAGGAATTCTTTCCATCATATGGGCTTGTTCTACTGAAAAGAATACCCTACTCAGTAGGTCATACCACGGAACAACAGCACATTATAACGGCTACTTCAATGCAAATGATTTGCTTAATGGAGCTATGAAAACATTTCGTGAAAATCAAAAAGAAGATTTTTATACGGTTCTTCCCATCATTCAATTACCGAGTGAAGATGAAGTGAAAAACATGTATACACCTATTGATACAGCCATTTCCAAATGTACAAAGGTGATTCAGAGACATGCGATGCCTTCCATGGAAAAACCATCTGCTAAAAAAGAAGAACACAATCGCTGGATTGATGAAAACTGGATAACGATCGGGGTTGCAAACTTCTATCGTCGCGATTATGACCTGGCATTCAAGAATTTCGAATACACCAAGAAGTTTTTCTCTACGGATAAATCAGCTTATGTTGCTGAAATGTGGATGGCGAGAACCTATATGGAGCAAGGTAAATTCACTGAAGCAAACTTTGCGATCACCAATTTGGAGAAAGCCCAGGAATCGATGGAGAACTCCGGGAAAAAAGGAGAGAAAGACTCCAAATCTTCCAAGTCGAAGTCCAAGTCCAAATCCAAAAAGAAAGCAAGCAAAAAGAAATCCAAGGAGAAGGAAATGGCTCCTTTCCCTAAGAAATTGCGTTACGATGTTGCCATTACACGTGCTGTTTTCTGTGAAAAACGCAAAGATGCAGAAGGAGAAATCAAAGCTTTGACAAAAGCATTGGAATACGCTAAAAAATCAAAAGACAAGGCACGGATCAATTTCATTTTGGGTCAGTTGTATGAAAATGCGGGAGACCGTGTAAAAGCGGCATACCATTACAACCGCGTTTCAAAGTACAATGCCGGATATGAAATGAGCTTCAATGCAAACCTGAAAAATGCCTTGAATGCCGGAGGAGAAAAAGTTCGTAAGAACTTGAAGAAAATGCTTCGTGATACAAAAAATGCGGAGTTTAAGGATCAGATTTACTTTACGATTGCCCGCATGGATCAATTGGAATCCAATGAAGAGGGAGCAAAGGCAAATTATACCAAGTCAGCATTTTACTCCACTTCGAATAACCGCCAGAAAGGAATGGCTTATGAGAAGCTGGGAGATATGAGTTTTTCGAAAAAAGACTATCTGAGTGCTCAGAAATACTACGACAGTTGTGCGAAAGTGATTCCGGAAAGCTATCCGAATTTTGAAGCAATTCAGAACAAGGCTGCCAAACTTCAAAGCCTGGTAAAAGCAATTGAAACGGCTCAATACGAAGATAGTGTGCAGCGGGTGGCTCAATTATCTCCTTCGGAGCAGCTTACATTTGCAGAAGGGGTGATTAAAAAATTGAAAAAAGACGAAGAAGAACGCCAGCGCCAGGATGCAATCAGGTTGGCTGCACTTCAGGATATTCAGAATAAAAAACCATCTTCGAGCGGTGGAAATAAATTCTACTGGAACAACGATAAGGCAAAGACGGAAGGATTCGAAGAATTTAGAAAACAGTGGGGGCAACGGGAAAATGAAGATGACTGGAGAAGGTCTGAGAAAATTGCTTTTGCAAGCTTCACAGATGAGTCAGACACAAGTTCGACGACCAAACCGGTAGTAAAAGACGCCGGTGGAAGTTCCTTGGATTCGTTGACACCTGAAATGCTGGTTGCGAAACTTCCATTGTCCGATTCTGCATTGCAGGCATCGCGTTCCAGAATGATGAATGCGTATTTCGATGCGGGTGGTATTTATAACGAG
>NZ_JASLCN010000108.1 GCF_030151805.1 Fluviicola sp. | reverse complement strand
ATGTAGAAAACTCACCAAGCTACATAAACATTAAAAAAACTATGTGACCTTCTGTGTGCTATGTGGTTCATTTTAACACATAGCACCATAGAACACATCGTGAATATTCAGCTTGAAGCCTGGATTGTTTTCTAAATCAGAAACCGTATTATTTTTTTGGTGAGTATAATACATCAAGTCCGATTAATCGCGCGCCCACTATATATTATCTGCCTCCATAGTTAAGGTTTTCCTCCTCAGGCTCTTTCTTTTTCTCTTCTTCGAGTTTCTTTTTTTCTTCTTCCAATTTTTGCTTTTCCAGCTCCAATTTCTCCTGTTCGAGCTTTAATTTCTCTTTTTCCAACTTCAGGCGTTCTTCTTCCAGTTTTTGCTTTTCAGATTCTTCACCCGGTTTCAGTTCACCTTTCTTTTTCTCCAGATCTTCCTGTTTTCGTTTTGCGGCTTCGGCCTTTTTTCTCAGATTATCTCCTCCTTCCTGATTCAGTTCATCCATACCGGGAACTTTCGGCAATTTAAAGCCAAAGCGGGAAGAAACGCCTGTTGAGATAAGCGGCCCGCCAATACCAATCTCAAAATTCATTCCTACGAATTTGGAAAAATAGTAACGGAATCCCCAACAGGTTCTCATGGAGATCGGAATCGTCGGAAATCCATTCCAGAAACCACTTTTATCATCGGTCTTCACTCCGTTTACGAATGTGCTTCTGTATTTTGCATTACTTCCAATCCCAATTCCGCCATACATATCCAGGCGTTTGTTTTTTACAGGGAAATGAAAGTTAAAGCGTGCCTGAATACGCACCCTGCTCATTTTCCGTTCATACGAATTCGTATAGGAAACTCCATCAACCATTGAATCCCTGCGGTCATAAGTCACACTGCTTCCACTGTAAATAGCATCCACACCAATCCCAAACCAATTGTTCAGGAAAAATTCAGTTCGCAAACCCGTAGGACCTGATCCGTGACTATGAATATTCGTGATATTTTCATCGTCTTTTACAGCACCAAGGATGGAACTCTTTAAACCCGGAAATAAATTAGTGTAATTCGGAACTCCATAATACGGATCATTCACCATGTTCCATTTGGTATTGGCTTGTCCGGACGCATTGATTACGAGCACAATGGACATAACACTTCCCGCAAGAGCAGCTTTTCTCTTCATAAATTGTAGCGTTTTTGGTTTTCATCTCTGCATAAAACAAAACCTTCTCTTTTTCAAAAGAAGGTTGATTTACGCGTTTTAGTTTTCACGGAAACGAAATTAAAATTTTAGTCAAACGACAATTCCAGGGTGAGCAACTGACTTCGTGGAATACCAATTTCAATGAGTCTCTGACTGCATTTATTATGCTTGCATTTCAAATTCAATAAAACAGAGAAGGGACACGATGTATCGTATCCCTTCTCCTTATTTCTTTCTGTTTCGAAACAGAATTTCTCTTAGTTATTTTGAAGTTTGATCAAATTTAATGCAGAACCTGCCTTAAACCATTCAATTTGCTGATCATTGTATGTGTGATTCAATTTGATATTTTCTTTTGAGCCATCTGCATGAACGATTTCCAATGTCAATTGTTTTCCCGGAGCGAAATCAACCAAATCAATGAAGTTGAAGGTATCGTCTTCTTTGATTTTATCGTAATCTGCTTCGTTTGCAAATGTCAATCCCAACATTCCTTGTTTTTTCAGGTTTGTTTCGTGGATACGGGCAAATGATTTCACGATTACCGCACGAACTCCTAAATGACGTGGTTCCATTGCAGCATGCTCACGGGAAGATCCTTCTCCGTAGTTTTGGTCTCCCACAACAATGGAAGGAATTCCAGCAGCTTTGTATGCGCGTTGCGTAGCCGGAACTTCACCTGTTGAGCCAGTCAATTGGTTTACTACTTCGTTTGCTTTTCCGTTGAATGCATTTTCAGCACCGATCAACATGTTGTTGGAAATGTTATCGAGGTGACCCCGGTAACGCAACCACGGGCCAGCCATTGAAATGTGGTCGGTAGTACATTTTCCTTTTGCTTTGATCAACAATTTCGCACCCATGATGTTCTTTCCGTCCCAAATCGGGAAAGATTCCAACAATTGCAAACGCGTAGAATCCGGTTTTACAATTACCTGAACTCCGGAACCATCTTCCGCAGGAGCCTGGTATCCCGGATCATCCACATCAAATCCTTTTGTTGGAAGCTCATCACCATGCGGAGGTACTAATTTCACTTGTTCTCCCTTATCATTCGTCAAGGTATCTGTTAAAGGATTGAATCCTAAATCACCGGAGATTGCCAAAGCAGCAACCATCTCGGGAGAAGTTACGAATGCGTGTGTATTCGGGTTACCGTCTGCACGCTTGGAGAAGTTCCGATTGAACGAGTGAACAATCGTGTTTTTCTCTTGTTTATCCGCTCCATCACGATCCCATTGTCCGATACAAGGTCCGCAGGCATTGGTAAACACTTTCGTTCCCATTTTCTCAAACGTCGCAATGATTCCGTCACGCTCAATCGTGTAACGCACCTGTTCAGATCCCGGATTGATTCCGAATTCTGCTTTTGGAGTGATTCCGTGTTTCACAGCCTGCTCCACAATGGAAGCTGCGCGCGACATATCTTCGTAGGAAGAGTTTGTACACGATCCGATCAGACCCCACTCTATTTTCATCGGCCAGCCGTTTGCTTGTGCTTCCGCTTTCATTTTTGAAACAGGTGTTCCGCGATCCGGAGTAAAGGGCCCGTTGATATGCGGCTCCAGGGTATCCAGGTTGATTTCGATTAATTCGTCGAAGTACAAGGCCGGGTTTGCATATACTTCCGCATCGCCTGTTAGATGCTCTGCAATCGTATCTGCCAAAGCAACTACTTCTGCACGACCTGTTGCCGTTAAGTAGCGACGCATGGAATCGTCGTATCCGAAAGTGGAGGTCGTTGCACCGATTTCAGCCCCCATGTTACAGATTGTTCCTTTTCCGGTTGCAGAAAGTGAAATCGCTCCGTCTCCGAAGTATTCAACAACGGCCCCGGTTCCACCTTTTACCGTCAGAATATCAGCAACTTTCAGAATCACGTCTTTTGAAGATGTCCAGCCGTTTAATTTCCCGGTTAGTTTCACCCCGATCAGTTTCGGGAATTTCAACTCCCAGGCCATTCCTGCCATGACGTCAACCGCGTCAGCACCACCAACTCCGATTGCGATCATTCCCAATCCGCCTCCATTCACGGTGTGCGAATCTGTTCCGATCATCATTCCTCCGGGAAATGCATAATTCTCCAGCATGACCTGGTGAATAATCCCTGCTCCCGGTTTCCAGAAGCCAATCCCATATTTATTCGAAATGGACGACAGGAAGTTAAATACCTCGTTGTTTTCGTTCAACGAACGCTGCAAATCGGCATCAGCACCTACTTTTGCCTGGATCAGGTGATCACAGTGAACTGTAGACGGGACCGACACTTTCTTTTTCCCTGCCTGCATAAATTGCAATAAGGCCATTTGTGCAGTTGCATCCTGCATGGTTACACGATCCGGAGCAAAATCCACATACGCTTTTCCCCGTTCGTATGTTTGGGTAGCTACACCATCCCACAGGTGCGCATACAGAATCTTTTCCGTCAGGGTAAGTGGTTTGTTTAACACTTTACGGGCAGCTTCTATACGAGAAGGGTATTTCTCATAAACTGCCTTTATCATATCTAAATCGAAAACAGCCATATTTTAAGTAAGTTTTGTATACCTCTAAATTTAAGCATTTAAAAAATTACATCCTCTAAATACTATTTATAAATGCATAGATTTTTTCGATGGTAATTTAACCGCAAAGAGAAAGAGAACGCAAAGGATGAAGTTTGTGTTTCAGGTAATAGGGTTATATTGGTGAAACGAAGAATATTACATCCAACCTGCCCAAATTGGATTATGGACTGGCTTGATTATACGTAGTAATTATCAAAAAGTATGGAAGAAAATTGTTTAGGACACTTCAAAGTTATTATTGATACTATTGTTGCATTAGTGACGGTATTTAGCTTAATTGTTATCTGGCTTACGTTAAGAGAAATGAGAATTCAACGACATAAGGCTTTCGAACCACATTTAATACCATTAAACTTTGAAATTATTTTTTGGACCCGTTACCCTGAGATATTGTTACCAATCAAATTTTATTTAAGTAGAGA